>JAQVSX010000141.1 GCA_028700355.1 Clostridia bacterium | reverse complement strand
GCCGCAACTTCTTCCGCTTTTCTATCTTTACATAAAGGGCAATTGCATTTGCCGTCATAAGATTTTGAATAGCAATGCGTTAGATTTTCTGACATTGTAATTGTTATTATGCCGCCCAAATCGGGGCAAGCTGTAAATAAGTCTTTAACTGAATTATAAAGATAGTCTTGAACAACCTTTTTTGATGTGCAAAGCGAATACAGCCCCTCGCTGTGTTCACCTTTTATATCCTTCTTATCTGCAAAAAAAGCCTCGTTCATCGCTCTCGGTTCGTTAAAATACAGATAGACTTTTATCCCGTATTTTTTACACCTTTCAATTAAAGCATTAAGATTTTCTCTTCTTTTTTTGTATCCATTGCTTAAGCTGTTATCAAACGGATATTCAGATAATTGATATAATAATCCTTGCATCCATATACCGTTTATATTTAAATCGGCATATTTTTCAAGCAAGTAATCGGGATAAGATTCGTTATCTTTTGATATAAGACTGTCGCCGTAAAGTGCAAAATAACTATATATTATACGGTCTTTTATTGTTTGACTTTTTAATTCGAATTTTTTGTTTTCATTGGTATTTTTATTAAAGAAATCAAAGGGCTGTTTTTGATATGGTATATAATTTAATTCAACTATTTCTTTAATTTTTTTAGTTTGCTCTTTTTGCTCATTATTTAAAGGTGAATATTGCGGCTCAATAACATATGGTTTAAAATTCCCCAATTTTACATTTAAAAAATCATCTTCCTTTAGTATAAAAGCAAGCTGCTCTTCGCTTATACACAAAAGCTGTGTAATCTGTGTGTAAGATAATAAATGCCAGTTGTTTCTTATTATTGAAATATAGCCTTTGCTAAGCCAATTATCATTATATATTACATTTGAAAGCCCTAAATTTGCCGCCTCTGCATTAATTATTTTTTCATCTGTATTTAATATTTGTGCTATATTTTTTGTAGGCGCAATTCCGTAATTGCGGAATATTACCGCCTGCCAATCAGTCGGAAAATTTAAGGGTAAATTTTTAACTTTTTTAACTTCGGGTAAATTCATTATTCTTTCCAATTTTGTGCAATATCTTTTGCCGTATTGAACTCTGCGCCGATAGCTTTTAAGCCTTTAATTAGTTTTTTAAGCTCTTCTATTGCTTTGTCGCCTGTATTTTTTGTTATAAATTCATCGGGTATTACTGTTGCTTCTCCGAAATAGTAGCTTTTTTTGCATGGCATAAACTCCCACGGGTGAATATATAGACATACAACGGCAGGTAAATCTTTTTGCCATGCAAAATTTACAAAACCTTTTATCTTATCCAGTACAAATTCAGCACCCTCTGTTCTAAATTGCGGCCATTGATCACGGTCACGCTCTAAGGGGCTGTCATTGCTTTTCATAACCATATCTGCAAAGTTAGGTATTTCTAAAACTGTGCTGTCTCCCGTTTTTGTCCAGTCCTCTTTGGAAGGATAATAGGGAGCAAACTGCTCTCTGTAAAAATACATAGGGTATGATGCGTCGCTTATGTAACCTAGATTTTCCAGCGCGTTTATCACTGCTGTACTGCTCCATAATCTAGGACACCTAAATGATACCGGTCTTATGTCGCTTGCCTCTTGTACCCACTCGGTTGCAAGTTTTAATCTTGGCTCAACTTCAAAAGGCAACAGGGGTTTTACCCCCGGTATGGGAAAAAGTTCGTCCCCTACTGTTTCATGATATAATGAATGACAGCCCACTTCGTTACCACTCTTTGCCGTTATTTTTGCAATTTCAGCATTTTTCTTCGCAGATTCTCCTGTAAAGTAAAAAGTTGCTTTTACTCCTGTCTCCTTAAATATATTAAGCAGTATAGGAACGCCTTTTTTTACGCCTTCATAAAAAGGTGTAAAACTTCCAACGTCAGTTTCTACATCTACGCCTATTAATACTGTTATATTCTTATTCATTTTTACAACCTTAATTCATAACATAAATAGACATAATAAATTTAAAAATTATAACCGCTTTGACTGTAATAAGCCATATTAGGTTGTCTTACATCAAGCCTGCCAAAACATGCACAAACGGGAGTATTGCTTTTTAACCATAACGCATATTGACCTGAAGGTATTTTATATCCTTTTTCGCCTATCGGCTTATCAAGTCTTATACATGTTGTTCTTTTTGCCTTTAACTCTATTGTTATATCATTATAAGGCTCTTTATCTTCAAAAAGAACAGTTACTACAATTTTAGCATCCTTATTTGATATATTTGTTATCATTAGCGCTTCATGCCCTGCAAAATCGGGATTATCCCCTGCAGGAGGCAAATCTCCGTCACAAAACACCCAGTTCTTTTTACCGTATTTCATATTTTCACCCTCTTTATTTTATATAATTAAATAATTCGCTTTCCATTTCAGGGCTTAAAGGCTGCGCTCCGTTTTCAGTTATTACATAACAAGTTTCTACTCTTAATCCGTTTAACTCGGGATGCCCGAAAAAGCTTACATCAACATTTACTATCATATTCTTTTGAAGTATATCTTCGCTGTTAGGCCCGAAAAACGGTGCTTCCGCTTCCATAAGGCCCATAGTATGCGCAAAAGGACAAACCATATATTTTAAATATCCGCCTTTTTCATAAAGCTTTCTGCCCGCTTTATCTATATCCTTGCCGCTTTTGCCTATTTTTAAGTTTTGTTTAACCTCTTTCATTACCTCTATCATATCTATAAGGCACTTTTTTTGTATTTCTGAATATTTACCGCTTACAGGAACGGTATGTCCGAATGTTCCCGCATATCCGTTTATTCTCGGTGCTATTCCGAGCATTACCATTTCACCGTTTTGCATTATTTTGTCGGTTGCAGTAGGCACTACGGCATTTGAGCGTATTCCGCTGCCTACTATTGTCTGGTACGCAAAACCGTTTGCGCCGTTTGCACGGCATATAGCTTCGCCTGCGGCGGCAACCTCGTATTCCCTGTTACCTGCCTTAACCTTTTCCACCATTGCCTTATATGCCTTGTATGCAAGCTGAGTAGCTTTTCTTGCCTGCTCAACTTCCCAATCGCTTTTTATGTATCTTAATTTTAAATACTCTTCGGTAATGTCAACAAGTTCTATTCCTATAAATCCTTCTTCAAGCTGTTTATATAACGCA
>JAQVSX010000140.1 GCA_028700355.1 Clostridia bacterium | reverse complement strand
TACTGAAGAATGTATATACAGCTATGGCGGGGCAATATCTGCAGCGATAAAAAATAAAGAAAGGGCAATGCTGCTTATATCAAAAAGCATAAACACAATGGTTAAGGGAGTAACGGGCAGAGGTAAATCTGATTTAGAAACCTGGGAAGAAGATAATTTGGGCGTGCCCGTTATTATTTTTAACCCTTATTCGTACAGCCGCAAAGCCGCCGTGCAGATTAACCGTAAATACGGCGCTGTAAAAGATGACAAAGGCGGCGATATAGTTTTTCAATATGTTAAAGGTGATTATTTAATCCAATCGGAAACATATCTGGAACAAAGCGTAACTTTATTTGAAGCCGATTTGCCGCCCCTTGGCTATACTACATACTGGATATACGGCAATGGGCAGGATAACAAGCAAAAACTTAATTTTACGGAAAATCAGCAGACGGCTCCGCCGTACATATTAGAAAACTCTTATCTGCGTGCAGAATTTGATAATGTAAGCGGAGCGGTTATCTCTATAAAGGATAAGTCTTGCGGAATCGAGTATTTATCAAAGGCAAGCTGCGAGCCTGTTATTTTAGAGGACCAAAGCGACACTTGGGCGCATAATCTCAAAGGCTTTTACGGCAAAAGCTCAGCAATGCAGCTTAAATCAATTAAAATGACAGAAAACGGAATTATCCGCAAAGCGATAGAGGTTAAATATTGTATTAATCAGACATTTGTACTTCATACCTACTATCTTTACCGCAATGAAGATTTTATCAGGGTATCGGTAAAAATTAACTATAACGAAAAAAATTCTATTTTAAGATACTCTATCAATTCGGCTTTATCGGATACAACGGCATTTTATGAAGTGCCTTTTGGCTATGTACAAAAAAAGTGCAGTGAAAAAGAGCAGCCGTCGCTTAGATGGGCTTGCCTTTACGGAAAAAAAGACGGCAGGCAAGCAGGTATAGCGATATGCTGCGACAGTAAATCCTCTTACTGCGTACAGGAAAATTCATTGAGCTTTATAGGCATAAGAAACAGCGTTTTTGCCAATCACCATGCAAAACCCGACAGCCAAACCGAATATGACTATACAGATGAGGGGATTTCCTATTTTAATTATATTATTCTGCCTTTTACAGGCAGCACATCGTTTGAAAAAATAAATATGGCGGCGGACTGCATATTTGAGCCCGATTATCTTATAGATTCCTATCACGGCGGCGGGCTTAGCAAAACGCTTTCACTGTTTAATTGCGGCAGTTCTCAAATTGCGCTTACGGCATTAAAAAAAGCCGAAAACGGTAAAGGTTTTGTTTTAAGGCTTAACGAACTTGCCAAAAAAAAATGCTCTGCAAAAATTTCATTTCTAAATGCAGAGACTGTACTTTGCTTTAATCCCAACGAAATAAAAACCGTATTGTTTGTTGAGGGTAAATTTATTGAATCGGATTTCTTAGAGTTATATTAATACAGTGTTTTTTGTTGAAATAAAATAAAATAAATGATATCATATTACTGCATATTATTTTTTTATTGCTAATAAATTGGAGCTAATATGATACAGTTAAAAAACATTACCAAAATTTACGGCAGTGGCAAAAATTCTGTAGTTGCGCTAAAAAATTTAAGCATAGATTTCGGCTCTAAGGGGCTTGTCGTTATACTCGGCAAATCAGGTTGCGGTAAATCAACCTTGCTTAATATTATGGGCGGTCTTGATAAGGCGACAACGGGAGACCTTATCGTAAGCGGCAGGAGCGCAAAGACATTTTCGGCTTCGGAATTTGATTCTTACAGAAACACATATATAGGTATGGTATTTCAGGAATTCAACCTGATAGACGAAATCACCGTATATCAAAATATAGAGATAACATTAAAACTGCAGCGCAAAAACACAGATGTAAACACCGTAGACGAGGTGCTTTCTATGGTGGGGCTTGCAAGCCTCGGTTACAGAAGACCTGCCGAACTGTCAGGGGGGCAGCGGCAAAGGGTGGCTTTGGCGCGTGCGCTGCTTAAAAAGCCTGAGATTTTGCTTGCCGACGAGCCTACCGGCTCTCTTGACGTTTCTACCAGCGAAGAGGTTTTCGAGGTGCTTAAAAAGCTTGCGAGAGACCAGCTTGTCGTTGTGGTAACTCATGACAGGGAGCTTGCTTTCAGTTACGGCGAAAGAATTATAGAATTGGTTGACGGTCAGGTTGTTTCCGATAAGGAAATAGAGCCCGAAAGCTATGTGCCCGTAAAAAGCCTTAGCAAAAATGTTATAGAGGTTGCCGCAGGCGGAAAAATTACGCCGCAGGTTATAAACGAAAAGTTGAAAAAAGGCTCGCATAACTATGTGGGTATATCGCACGATAAGGACAGGATTGCGCTCGCATATCCCGAAACCTTTGATTCCTTTTATCTTCCCAAAGAAAAAATTAAAATGCAGGATACCAAAGCCGAAAACATAAAATCTGACGACAAGCCTTTCAGACTGCAAAAAGGGGCATTAAAATTTAAAGATTCGCTTTCAATGGCAAAGGTAAATAAAAAGCGCACAAAAAGGCGTTTTCGGTTTATCACCTTTTTAAATACGCTGTGTTTTTCGCTGCTTGCTATCAGCTTTATATTATCTAAGGTCAATATGCCCGATGTAATTGCCAAATCTGCATTTGATACATACAGTCAAAATTTGGTTTCTGTATCGTCAATGGGCAACGGCAATTTTTGGGAGCCTGTTCCCGAGCTTTCAAGCGGCAATATAACAACAATAAACAGCATTGCGGGCGGCAAAAAGGTTAATAAGGTATATACCTTGAATATAAACCCCTATTACGCCACAACAAGAGAGAATGCTGAAATTCCGTCCAATATAGGCAATTATTTTTCAAGCATGAACTCAATGGATTTATCTTTAGACAGTTATTCGGGGGTAATAGAGTGCGAAAAGCTGTCTGATTTGGGAGTGCCGCTTATTGAAGGCGGCGGAAACGAAATTTGCTCAAACTATAATGAAATTATAATTTCTGATTTTGCCGCCGAAAAGCTTATCAGCAGAGGTTTTTTCGGCAAGGATAAAAGCGGCATATATGGTTGTTACTACCCAAATAAGCCTTCAGAGCTTATAGGTATGTCAGTAAAAATGGTTAATGTCGAATTATTTTTAAAAATTACGGGCATATTTAAAACAA
>JAQVSX010000139.1 GCA_028700355.1 Clostridia bacterium | reverse complement strand
CGCCCGATGCGCAAAAGGCGCAGCCCATGCCGCAGCCGACCTGAGTAGATACGCAAAGCGTATTGCCGTAATTATTTTTTATAAATACGCATTCTATTAAATTATCGTCATTTAGCTGTAATAGATATTTTATTGTTCCGTCTTTTGCCTTATATTCTTTATATATGGCAATCGGCGTTAAAATATATTTTTCTTTAAGCTGCAATTTTAGCTCTTGGGGCAGTACGGTAATTTCTTCTAAGTCATGCCCCTTATATAGTCCGCTGAAAATCTGCGAAGCACGGTAAGGCTTATAACCTAAATTATTTACTATACTTTCAAGCTCTGTAATATCAAAATCATAAATATTGTTCATTTTAATATACTGTTTACGGGTATTGCCTTACCCTTTAAAAGCTCTGTATCTTGCATTGCCTTGCCCCCTGCAAGCTGTATTTCCCTTAGCCTTAGCGTTCCCCTGCCGCAAGTAACATAAAGCCCTTTTTTGCTGTCTGAAAGCGTAACCAAACCGACGATTTTATTTATAGAGCTATGCTCAATAATATCAGCTGTATATACCTTTAACAAATCGCCGTTATAATGGGTAAAGCATACGGGTGCGGGATTAAATGCCCTTATTTTATTATAAATATTTTTGCAGTCATCACAAAAATCTATAAGCGCATCGCTTTTTTTAATCAGCGGAAAATAACTTGCATTTTTTTCGTCTTGCGCCTGCAAGGAAAATTCGCCGCTTTTAATAATATCAAGCGCCTCTATAATTGCATCTGCGCCCAGTAAAGAAAGCCTTTGCAAAAGCGTACCGCCCGTATCGTTATCCTTTATGTCAATTTCCTTTTGCAGTAAAATTTCTCCGCTGTCTATGCCAATATCGGTTTTCATTATTGTTATGCCCGTTTTCTTTTCGCCGTTAATTAAAGCCCACTGCACAGGAGCCGCTCCCCTGTACTTGGGCAGCAAAGAAGCGTGTATATTAAAAACACCGTAACGGGGAATATTTAATACTTCCTGAGTTAAAATCTGACCGTATGCGCAGGTAATGAAAATATCGGCATTAAGCCGCCTTAAATCTTCGCAATTATTTTTTATTTTTTCATACTGATAAACCTTTATGCCGAATTTCTGTGCAACAGCTTTTACAGGCGTATCAATAAGGTTGCCCTTTCTGTCTTTTTTTCTGTTTGGCTGCGAAATAACGCCTATTATTTTACATTTATAGTCTATAAGTTTTAACAGTGGCGGCACCGCAAATTCAGGAGTGCCTAAATATACTACTTTTAACATTTTATTTGCCTTAAATTAAATATCTATAATTTTTGACGCTTTGTCTGTATATAATACTCCGTCAAGATGGTCTATTTCGTGGCAAAGCACCCTTGCGCCGTATTCTTTACCTGTAATTTTAATTCTGCTGCCGTTTATGTCCTGCGCAGTTACGGTTACTTCTAAGGGCCTTTCAACATATCCCCTTTTGGACGGTACGCTTAAACAACCCTCTATATCTTCAACTTTTTCTTTTGACTGCTTTATGATACGGGGATTAATAAGCTCTATAACCTTATTGTTTATGTTGCATATTATAACTCTTTTAAGTATTCCAACTTGCGGAGCGGCAAGACCTGCGCCCTCTGCATTTACCATAGTTTCTTTCATATCGCAGACAAGCTCTTTCAGCTTTTGGTCAAAGCAGCTTACTTCTTTAGATTTGCGCCTTAAAAGAAATTCCTCTTTTGTGGTTAAAATTTTTCTTAATGCCATAATAAATACTCCGTAAGAAATTCATGGGTTTTAAATTCCCTAATACATTGAAGACGGATTAACCTCCAAATAACTTATTACATTTTTATTTTTGCATACATCGACGATGTCGTAAATAAAACCTGTTATTTTATCGTCAAAATCTGTTACCCTTGCAAGAATCTGATATCTGTATTTGTTCTTTATTTTTGCGACGGGCGCTTTCATAACATTTAAATATATAAATTTATCGCTGTTATTTTCTTTAATTTCTTTAACAGAAGTGTAAATATTTTTTGTAACTTCTTTTACGCTGTTCTCATCTTCGCTCATGCAAAGCACCCTTAAAATTTTTGCAAAGGGCGGATATTTTGCGGCTTTTCTTAAAGATATTTCCCTTTGGTAAAAGCCTTTATAATCGTAATCAAAAATCAGCCTGTAAACATAATGGGCAGGTGTATGCGTCTGAATAATTACCTCGCCTTTTTTATCTGCCCTGCCCGCTCTGCCCGCAACCTGAGTAATAAGCGAAAATGTGCGTTCTATGCTCCTGTAATCAGAAAAATAAAGGCTTAAATCAGCATCAAGCACGCCTACAAGCGTAACTGCTGGAAAATCATGTCCCTTGGCAATCATCTGCGTACCGACTAAAATATCTGCCTGCCTTTGCTCGAATTTGCTAATAATTTTTAAATGAGACTCTTTATTCTGCGTGGTATCGTTATCCATTCGCAGCACCTTTGCCTGCGGAAAAATATTATTTATTTCGTCGCATACCTTTTGCGTTCCCGTACCGCTTTTTTTTAGTTTATTGCCTTTGCACTGCGGACAGGTATCCAATATTTCGTAACGGCCGCCGCAATAGTGGCATTTAAGGCGGTTTTCGGCTTTATGATAATTAAGCGACACATCACAGTTAAGGCATTTTGCTACATAACCGCATTCAGAGCATATTATCATCGGGGAATATCCCCGCCTGTTAATAAAAAGTATAATCTGATTTTTGTTATCTAATTGCTCTTTTATTTTGTCTTTTAAAATTGAGGAAAAACAGCTATTATTTCCCGCTAAAACCTCTCTTCTCATATCTGCAAGGGTTATTTGCGGCATATCGCCATTTATCCTTTCGGTCATTTCTACAAGTTGATATTTGCCGCTGCTTGCATAATAAAAACTTTCTATAAGCGGAGTTGCACTGCCCATAATAAGCGAGCAATTGTTATATTTTGCCCTGAAAAGCGCAATTTCCTTTGTGTCGTATCTGGGGCTGTTTTCGCTTATATAGCTTTGCTCATGCTGTTCGTCAATAATAATTACGCCCACATCTTCAAGCGGCGCAAAAATTGCGCTCCTTGCGCCGACGGCTATTTTTGCCTTTCCCCTTCTCAGCCTGTTCCATTCGTCAAGCCTTTCTCCCCAAGACAAGCCACTGTGC
>JAQVSX010000138.1 GCA_028700355.1 Clostridia bacterium | reverse complement strand
AAGATGCAGTCCCCGCCGCAACTGCTGATTTTAATATTGCCTCTAAGCAATAGCCTGTATCAATAGCTATGCATGCGGCGGCTACCATACTGTCGCCCGCCCCTACATAGCCTTTTACTTCTACCTGAGGTGCTTTTGCGCTGTAAGCCTCTTTGCCGTTGTAAATAATTGCGCCCTCGCCTCCTATCGATACCAATATGCAGCGCGCGCCCATATTCAAAAGCTTATCGCAAGCCCTTAATATGTCTTCTTCCCTTTCTAATTTAGAATTTACCGCCGTTTCAAGCTCAAATAAATTGGGCTTTATAAGCGACGGTCTTAATTTTAATGTGCCAAGCAGTCTGTCGCCCTCTGCATCTACAATTATTTTACAGCTAGAATCCACCGCTTTGCCCGCCTTGTAATAAAAATCGTCGTCTATGCCGGGGGGCAGACTTCCGCTGAATACAATTATGCTCGCATTTTTGCTCAGACTGCGCACAGATTCTATCAGCTCAAACTGCTTTTCGTAGGCAACGGCTGTGCCTTTTTCGTTAATCTCGGTAAGTACCATATCATTCGTAGAAATTATTTTGTTGTTAATGCGGGTTGCGCCTTCGCACATAGCGTAAATATACGGCACATCTTCACGGCTTAATTTCTCAAAATATTTCTTTGCGCCGTCTTCAAACATAAAGCCCGTAGAATAGGAATCGTAACCAAGCCTTTTTACCGCAATAGATACATTTATGGCCTTGCCGCTTAAAGATTCTACCTTTTTGTTTACCCTGTTTAGTTTACCCGCTTTAAAATCATCTATGTAATAAGTGTAATCTATGCACGGGTTGGGACATACCGTTAAAATCATTTTTATTGCTCCGTTATCATTTTATTTATTATTGTATGGCCTTTATCTATATAATTGCCGCTCTGCTTTGCGCCCTGTTCATCATAACTGAATTTATTATCCTGCGGCTTATTGCTTCTGAAAAGCAGATACGGCACAGGCTCTCTCGAATGAGTTCTCGTCGAAAGCGGAGTGGGATGGTCGGGCGTAATAAGCATTGTAAAGGGCTGATTTAATTTTTTAAGTCCGCTAAGCACCCTTTTTACTATAATCTTGTCAATAAACTCTATCGCTCGGATTTTATTGTAAACCTGCTGTCTGTGCCCGCACTCGTCGGGCGCTTCTATATGCAGATATACAAAGTCGCAGCCTTGTAGCGCTTTTATTGCGGCATCAGCCTTGCCCTTGTAATTAGTATCTAAATTTCCCGTAGCGCCCACAACGTTTATTATCTTCATTCCGGCGCAAATGCCTATGCCCTTTACAAGGTCTACCGCAGATATAACCGCCCCGTCTAAACCGTAAAGCTCTTTAAAAGGTTTTAGAGAAGGTTTATAGCCCTGCCCCCATAGCCATAGCGAATTAGCCGCATTCAAACCCCTTTTAACCCTTTTGATGTTTACAGGGTGGCTGCTCAGCAGCTTATAGGATTTTTCCATAATAGCCGTCAAAAATTTGCCCTCTGCGCCCTTGGGCAGAAAGCCGCTTATTTTTTTATCTGATATATCGTGAGGCGGAGTGCATTGCACGTCATTTTTAAGCCCCTGCCATTTTAAACAATGACGGTAGCTTATGCCTTTATACAGCTTTATAATATCTGTTTCTATATGCTGTTTTATAAATGTTATAAGCTCTCCGCTCTCCTTTGTGGTAATCTCGCCGGAGCTGTAATCAAGCATGGTTTTGTCGCTGTAATTTTCTTCATCGGAAAGCGTTACCAGATTGCACCTGAAAGCGCTGTCATTTTCATCAAGCGTAACTCCCATACTGACTGCCTCTAAGGGAGACCTGCCGGAATAATATATTTCAGGGTCATAGCCCATTACCGAAAGATTTGCAGTATCGCTGCCCGGACTTAAACTGTCGGGCACGGTTTTCATAAGCCCTATTTCTGAAAACTTTGCAAGAGCGTCTATATTTTTTTTGTCTGCGCACATCAAAGGCGTTTTTCCGCCCAATTCTTTTACCGGTAAATCTGCCATACCGTCGCCGAGTATTATTACGTATTTCATATATTAATTCGCCTTAAATATTTATTGCAAAAAGTATTTTACATTATATTGCGCCGTTAGTCAACAATACATATTGTTAATAAAAACTGTTAATTACATTGTTATTTACATATAAAAGGGGCTTAACGCCTTATGCAATCAGCCCCCTTATTTAATCGGGAATCACTTGTTTTCGTTTTCCGCTTTCGCCGCAAGTATTACCTTATCGGCTATTTCTTTGGGGACTTCTTCATAACGCAAAAATTCTGTTGTAAAATCGCCTCTGCCCTGAGTCATACTCCTTAAATCTATTGCGTATTTAAAAATTTCGGCAAGCGGCGCTTCTGCGGTGATTTTCTGTCCCTTGTCCGTGCCTTCCATGCCCTGTATTCTGCCTCTTTTTTTATTTAAATCGCCCATAATATCGCCTATATAACTTTCGGGAACAATGACCTCTATTTTATAAATAGGTTCAAGCAGTACGGGGTTTGCCTTTGGCATTCCGTCTTTGAACGCAAGATGGGCGGCAATTTTAAAGGATTCCTCAGAGGAGTCCACATCGTGATAGCTGCCGTCAAACAGCACCGCCTTTAAATTAACAACGAGAAAGCCCGCAAGCACGCCCTTTGATAGACTTTCCTTTAAACCCTTTTCAACGGCGGGTATATATGATTTAGGTACAGTTCCGCCGACTATTTCGTCGGTAAACAGAAAATCGCCTTCGGGATAAGGTTCAAAGCGGATTTTGCAATGACCGTACTGCCCATGTCCGCCGCTTTGTTTTTTGTGTTTGCCCTCGGCAAGTGCGGTATTCTTAATTGTTTCCTTATATGCCACTTTGGGTGTTTTAAGCAGCAGCTCAACGCCGAATTTTGATTTAAGCTTTTTTGTCAGTACATCTATATGCGTTTCGCCCATACCATTTATCAGCATTTCGTTTGTAGAAATATTTTTTGATATATTAAATGTTATATCTTCTTCCGAAAGTCTGTTTAAACCGCTGAATATTTTATCCTCTTCTCCTGTTTTAACGGCAAACGCCGCCATAGAAAGTACAGGTTTGGGAAATTGCATAGGCTTAAATTTTACCTTTAATGAAGGTTCGCAAAGCGTATCGCCCGTTCCCGTAAATTGCAGCTTGGCAAATGCGCCGATGTCGCCCGCCGATAAG
>JAQVSX010000137.1 GCA_028700355.1 Clostridia bacterium | reverse complement strand
ATAGGCGGTACTGTGGGCTATACCTCGGAACTTACAGATTATTATATTAATGCCATTAATAATACCGATATTGCAAATCAGCAAAAGGAAAATCAAGATATTGATATATTCAGCGGCAAGACATTTATGCAGTTGCAGTTAGAGGAAATTGACCAATATATTATAGACAACAAAGAACCTATCGCTGATTTAGGAAAAGATGATATTCAAAAATTTAATGATTACGCGAGTAAAGTTAATTTTAAAAGCACATACCAAAATAATTTAAAAACTTTGGGCGTTACGGATTTAGACGACCCCGATTATATAAGCTTTTATGCCACCGACTTTAAGTCAAAGGACGAATTAAAAGATTTTATTGCAGATTATAACGCTTTGCAGGAAGATGAAAATTTAATATCCTATACCGATTATGTAGATATTATGATGTCTTCCATAACTGTTATTATCAATGCTATAACTTATGTTCTTATAGGCTTTGTAACAATAAGCCTTGTGGTATCGTCAATTATGATAGGCATTATTACCTATATATCTGTGCTTGAAAGGATAAAGGAAATAGGCCTATTGCGCAGCATAGGCGCATCTAAAAAGGATATTTCCCGTGTGTTTAACGCAGAAACGCTTATTATCGGCTTTGTGTCTGGGCTGTTAGGTATTTTGATAACGCTGCTGCTGACCGTCCCCATAAACATTATACTGACTTCGCTTGCAGAAATACCCGCAATTGCCGTATTGCCGTTTATACCCGCAATTGTACTTATACTAATAAGTATGGGGCTTACTCTGATAGCCGGCTTTATACCCTCTAAAATTGCCGCAAAGAAAAATCCGGTAGAGGCGCTGAGAACGGAATAAATTGCTTTTCCTTATTGATTTATCTGCGTTTATGTAATATAATTAGTTATAGCATATGGAGGATTTTTATGCCAAATATTATAGATAACAATTTTACAGGGGAAAAAATAAAAAAGCTGATTGCCGATAATTTCACTTCTGAAGAAAAGCTTGCGCAGTATCTCAATATTTCCCCGCAGGCGCTCAGTAAAAACCTTAACGGCAAGGCAACCTTTGATATAGATAAACTTAAACAAATAGCAGAGTTTTTTAAGATATCAGATGAAGAGCTGATATCCCGAAAAGGCGCTGATGAAGGGCTTTCAGAATTTCAAAAGGCGGCAAGCGGCGGAACTTCGGCTATAGAGCAGCTTATTAAAAGCGGCGCAAATATTACAAAGGCAGATGTTTACGGAGGCTATTTGCTTGAATATGTTGCCGATAACGGCGATAAAGACGCATTTGCTATGCTTGCAGGTATTAATGCGTATATGCTGGAAAAGGGTGAAAATTTTAAGCGTGCCGCCGAAAAGATAATTTGCTTTGCCATAAGCGGCTATGCAGATTATATAAAAATATTAGATTGGTTTATAGAGAGAGAAAAAGAATTTGACGCAAATTTAACTATTTTTAAGGTAATTGAGCAAAGCGGCAAATTTGATATAATAGAATATCTGCTAAGTAAAAGAGTTAAAACAGTAAAAAAACTCTTTAATATAATAAAAATAAACATCAGCAAAAAGGTTTTCGATATAAACGCCCTTGCCTTAGTTATAGCAAAAGGGCAGCTTGATAAAACGCTTGACAATTTTAATGAGCAATTTCAGTCTGTAAAAAACCCCGTAATGCAGTTTATAAAATATAACTATAATTACGGCTTTAATAAATTAACAGAGATATTAAAGAAAAAGGGTATTTTAAGCCTTCTTATTAAAGAGGATGATTATATAAACTGCGCCGTAACAAACAAAAATATTACGGCTTTAAAGCAGATACTTGCCATAGAGCCGCAAAATTGCGACAGTTATATTGCGCTGTGCCTGAAAAATTCCTTTGAGGAAGGCTACAATTATATATATGAAAAATACAAAAAGAAATTAAATATTTCTCAGGCGGCATATTACAGCGCTAAGTACCGCTGCTACCAATTTTTTAAGGCTATTAAGGGACTTTCTCAAAAGGATTACGATATTGCGCTTTCCCTTACTTCTGAAAATGACAGCGAAATGAATATGTATATTATTAATCAGGGCGGAAGCTTTAATAAAGATTATTTTAACAAAGCCACTGCACAAAAAATTAACAATATTATTAAATATATTGCAGGGAGTAAATAATATGGATTTTATAAACGATAATGCGCCAATAATTACCGTTGTGCTGTTTGTAATTACAGCGGTGATTTTAATTGTTTTGCTAATTATTAACCAAAAAATTTATAAGAGCTTCGGCTCTAAGAGGTTTGCGTTTAACGACTTAAAGGAAAACGGCATAGACAATGCCCAAAAATGGTTTTCAGTAATCGCCTTAAACAAATCTTTAAACGATGCGACAATAACCGCAATAGGAATATGTTATCAGGGGCAGTATTTTGATTGCCGCCGAATTTTTAAAGAGCAAAATAATATTTCTGAAGACGGCAAAATTGTAATTATGCAGCGCACATTCATTAAGTTACAGCTTGCGATAGACGATATAGAAAAGGCGGTATTTTCCACGGTTACAAAAAGGCGCATTATGGGAGTTAAGGCGTATCTGATTGACGGCTTTGGCAATATGTTTAAGGCAAAAGCCAAAACAATAACAAAAACGCTAAATAGCAGCTATAAAAAATTGCTTGACCAAAAAGCTAAACAGCAAAAAGAGCAAAGGACAGAGCAAAAAAGATTAAAGCGTCAGGAATTTATTGAAAGAATAAATGTTAAAAAAATAAACAACGAAAAGCTTAAACTAAATGAAATATTACAGCTTTTTATATACCAAAAATTGTTAAAATGATTATGTCCTGACTAAATGGAGTTAAAGTTATGAAAATGACATTTCGCTGGTATGGCGAGAAAGACAGTATTCCACTAAAATTTATTAAACAAATACCTAATATGAGCGGCGTTGTAACAGCCGTATATGATACGCCCGCAGGCGAGGTTTGGAGTGAAAATTCAATAAACCGCTTAAAATCTTTGTGCGATAACGCCAATTTAGAAATGGAAGTAATCGAAAGCGTTCCCGTGCATGAGGATATAAAAATAGGGCAGGGCAATAGAGATTATTACATAGATAACTACTGTGAAAATATCCGGCGGCTTGCAAAAGCGGGCGTTAAGTGCATATGCTATAATTTTATGCCTGTTTTCGACTGGGTAAGGACAAATTTAAAAACCGAAAATA
>JAQVSX010000136.1 GCA_028700355.1 Clostridia bacterium | reverse complement strand
GAAAATAGTACTTGCTTATTCGGGAGGATTAGACACATCAATAATTATCCCTTGGCTTAAAGAAAATTACGACTGCGAAGTAATTGCCGTCGCCGCCGATGTAGGACAGGGCGAAGAGCTTGCCCCCTTAAAAGAAAAGGCAATAAAGACGGGCGCAAGCAAAATTTACATTGAAGACATTAAGGAAGAATTTGTTAAAGATTTTGTTTTCCCCACGCTTAAAGCGAATGCGGTTTACGAAAATAAATATCTGCTCGGCACTTCGATTGCCCGCCCTGTAATTGCAAAAAGGCTTGTAGAAATCGCACTTAAAGAAGGAGCGACCGCAATCGCCCACGGAGCAACGGGCAAGGGTAACGACCAAGTGCGTTTTGAGCTTACAATAAAGGCTCTTGCGCCGCAGTTTAAGATAATAGCGCCGTGGAGAATATGGGACATAAAATCCCGTGAAGATGCAATAGCATATGCCGAAAAGAGAAATATTCCTCTGCCCGTTACCAAAAAAAGACCTTATTCTATGGACAGAAATCTCTGGCATTTAAGCCACGAGGGCGCAGACCTTGAAGACCCCGCAAACGAGCCTAAGGACGACCTTTGCCTTATATGCACAAACCCCAAAAATGCGCCCGACAAAGCGCAGTATGTAGAAATAGAATTTTTAAAGGGCGAGCCTGTTGCCGTAGACGGCGAAAAGCTTTCACCCGTAAAACTGATAGAAAAGCTTAACGAAATTGGCGCAAAACACGGCATAGGCATTGCCGATATGGTAGAAAACCGCCTTGTCGGTATGAAATCAAGGGGCGTTTATGAAACGCCGGGCGGCACAATACTTTACTTTGCGCACAGAATGATAGAAGAGCTTACACTTGACAGGGCAACAAAAAGTTATAAAGACACAGTCGCAATCAAATTTGCAGAGCTTGTTTATGACGGTTGCTGGTACACGCCGCTCAGAGAAGCTATATCGGCTTTTATAGACAGCACTCAGCAAACGGTTACAGGAAAGGCAAAACTTAAACTTTATAAGGGCTGCTGTTACGGTGCAGGAGCGCAAAGCCCCTATTCCCTGCACGATATAGACATTGCCACATTCGGCAGCGATGATGTTTATAACCAAAAGGATGCAGAGGGCTTTATAAACCTTTTCGGCTTGCCCTTAAAGGTACGTGCGTTAAAGCTGAAAGACAAAATAAAATAAAGGTTATTTATTGTTATGAAATTATGGAGCGGAAGGTTTGAAAAACAGAGCGACGGCATTGCAGACGACTTTAACACATCACTGCCCTTTGATAAAAAACTTATGCCCTACGACATAGAGGCAAGCATTGCGCACTGCAAAATGCTTGCGGCTTGCGGCATAATTGCGGATAGCGACGCAGATAAAATCTGCGAGACACTGCTTTTAATCAAGCAGGATATTTTAAGCGGCACTTTAATAATAGAAAATGCCGAAGACATACATATGTTTGTAGAAGCGGAGCTTATCAAAAGAATAGGCGATATCGGCAAAAAACTGCACACCGCAAGGAGCAGGAACGATCAGGTTGCAACTGATTTCAGAATGTATCTGCGTGATTCCGTTATAAAAATTACGCAAAAGCTAAGCGGTCTTATAACGGTTTTAACAGATATTGCAAACCGCCATACCGATACGGCACTGCCCGGCTATACACATCTGCAAAAGGCGCAGCCGGTAACGCTTGCGCACCATTACACCGCTTATTGCGAAATGTTTTTGCGTGATAGTGAAAGGTTTTTTGACTGCTATAAAAGAATTAATGTTCTGCCGCTCGGCTCATGCGCTCTTGCAGGCACGACCTACCCCATAGACAGAAAAATGACGGCGGCACTGCTGGGCTTTAAGCAGGTTTGCAACAACAGTATGGACGGAGTTTCCGACAGAGATTTTGCAGCCGAATTTTTGTTTTGCTGTGCGCTAACTTCTATGCACCTTTCAAGGCTTTGCGAAGAGCTTATACTGTGGTCAAGCGGCGAATTTTCCTTTATAGAGTTTGACGACGCATATTCAACGGGCTCGTCAATAATGCCGCAGAAAAAAAATCCCGATATGGCAGAGCTTATCAGGGGCAAGACGGGGCGTGTTTATGGCAACCTTATTGCGCTGCTTACAACGCTAAAATCTCTGCCGCTCGCCTATAATAAAGATATGCAGGAAGATAAACAGGCGGCTTTTGACAGCGAAGAAACTGTTTTAAACTGTCTTAACATAATGCAGGCAATGCTGCCCTCTGTGCGAATCAATAAAGCGGAAATGAAAAGGGCGGCAAAGGGCGGTTTTTCCAATGCAACAGATGTTGCCGATTATCTTGTAAAAAAAGGTATGCCGTTCAGGCAGGCGCACGAAATAACGGGCAGAATAGTTCTTTATTGCATAAAAAACAATACTGTAATCGAAAAGCTAAGCACAGAGCAGTTTAAGTCTTTTTCAGATAAATTTGAAAGCAACATATTAAATGCCGTAAAGCTGGAAAATGTCATAGGCGGCAGAAATTCGCTTGGCGGCACAGCAAAATCAGAGGTAAAAAGGCAGTTAAAAGATGTTACCGCAAGGATGCGGAAGCTTTATAAAAACAACGGTTTAATAATATGAAAATAGGTATTGTAGGACTTCCCAATGTAGGCAAAAGTTCGCTGTTTAATGCGATAACAAAAGCGGGTGCGGCTTGCGCAAATTATCCGTTTTGCACAATAGAGCCAAATGTCGGCGTTGTGAGCGTACCTGATTATAGGATAGAAAAGCTTGCAAGCCTGTATAACAGCAAACAGGTTATTTACGCCGTAACCGAATTTGTAGACATTGCCGGTCTTGTAAAGGGCGCAAGCAAGGGCGAAGGCTTGGGCAATAAATTTTTATCGCATATAAGAGAGGTAGATGCTATTGCCCATGTCGTGCGAGCGTTTGACGACGACAATGTAACCCATGTAGAAAATACCGTCGACCCCTTGCGTGATATCGAAATTATAGAGCTTGAGCTAATACTGTCTGACCTCGAAAGCGTGGAAAAAAGGCTTGACAAGGCAAAGAGCCTTATTAAAACGGGCGACAAAAAATATATCTTGCAAAGCGAAGCGCTGCAAAAACTCTTTAACCATCTTTCGCAGCAAAAGCCTGCAAGGGATTTTTTGCCGAACAAAGAAGAAAAGCCCTTTATCGACGAGCTTTTCTTACTTACAAATAAGCCCGTCATATATGTTGCGAATATTTTAGAAGACAA
>JAQVSX010000135.1 GCA_028700355.1 Clostridia bacterium | reverse complement strand
AACGGTTGTTTCTTCGCTTAGCAGTTGCAGGGTATCCTGCTCGGCAAGCAGCAGGTCTTCGCCTTTTAGTATCGTTTCTGTTAAATATTCGCTTATATTTTCGCCGCCTTCTCCGTGAGAGGAGGCTATAACCTTTTCTTTGCTGCATATAAAGCATTTTATGCACAGCGCATTGTAAATTGTGTTACAATAGTTTTTTGACAGAGCTAAATAATTGTCTACTATCTGATATTTTTTAAGTATAATGCTGTCTTTGTCAATAAACATTTCTATGTCGTCGCCGCTGCTTATCTTTAAGCTCTTTCGTATTTCTTTGGGAATGACTATTCTTCCAAGCATATCAATTTTTCTTACCATACCCGATGATATCATAATTTGCACCTCGAAAATAGTTTAGGTAAACGGCGCAAAAATATTCTCATATAAAGGTTTAAAAAAAGAAAAAACCCGCCTGTTATTAAAGCGGATTTAAAAATTTTTTTTAGCAAGCTTTATATAATATTACTCTTTCTTTTTCTTTTTTTTGCCCTCGTAACCGTTTTGAGTGGGCTTATAATATACTCTGTCTTTAAGCGAATCGGGCAGATATTGCTGTTTTACATAACCTCCGTAGCTGTGGGGGTATTTATACTCTCCGCTTTGTTTTTTTGCCTCTCTGCTCATATAATGCGTATCTTTTAAATAGGGCGGTACATTGTCGTCTGCATTATTTAATGCGTCATAATTAGCCTCTGACAAGGCGGTTACCACAGAATTTGACTTTTCTGCCTCGCAGACATATATTATTGCGTTTGCAAGCGGAATTCTGCCTTCGGGCAGACCTAATTTTTCAAAAGCAGTCATAGCCGAAACGGCTATCGTAAGCGCATAAGGATCTGCCATGCCTACATCCTCAGAAGCGTGTACAATAAGCCTGCGTGCTATAAGCAAAGGGTCGCAACCTGCTGATATAAGGCGCTCACTGTAATAAAGTGCGGCATCGCTGTCGCTGCCCCTGAGAGATTTGCAAAAACAGCTTATTAAATCGTAATAAAGAGATTGGTCAACGGAAATTGCTCTCTTTTGCGCAGCCTGCGCTGCGGTTTCTGTATCTATATGTAATGAGCCGTCGGCATCTTTTTGGGCGGAAAGCGCTGCAAATTCCAAAGCATTAAGGGCGTTGCGCAAATCGCCTGACGAAAAATGAGCAATATGCGATAAAGCCTCTTCTGTTATATTTATTTTTAGGTTGCCAAGCCCCTTTATTTTATCATTTAAAGCCCTATGCAGCGCAACTTTAATGTCTTCGGGAGACAGCTTTTCAAATTCAAACACTCTGCAGCGTGATACTATTGCCGAAGTCATAGAGACATAGGGGTTTACGGTGGTAGAGCCAATAAAAATTATATGCCCTTTTTCTATTGCGTGAAGCAGACAATCTGACTGGGCTTTATTGAAACGGTGGCATTCGTCAAGCAACAAATATGTCCTTTTGCCGAACATCCTTAAATTTTCCACAGCCTTTTCTATTACCTTTTTGCAATCGGCAACGCCTGCCGATACAGCATTGAGCTTTTCTATATCCGCATTTAATTCGCCTGCTATTATGTTTGCAAGTGTGGTTTTGCCGCAGCCCGCAGGACCGTAAAATATGCAGCTTCCGAGAGCGCCCGCTTTTACGGCACGGCGCAAAAGGCTGGTGTTTCCCGCTATATGTTTTTGTCCGACAAATTCGTCAAATGTTAGCGGTCTCATTCTGTCCGCAAGCGGAGCAAGTGCATATTCGTTTGTGGAAAATAAATCCATAATAATCCTTTTTTATACGGTGATAAATATATCTTTATTATAACCGCTAAGGTTTATATAGTCAACATTATTAAAAGTAATGCCCCCTATTTCCGTTGCGTCTGCCTTTTGGTTTTTTTTATGTTCGATAACAACGCTTTTGTTTTGATTGCTAATTATTATTTTATATTCTCCGCACAAGGGCTTTGCCTTTAACATACCCTGCCTGTAATTTATCCCCGCAAGGCAGCCGATTATTGCTTTTTTTAGCAGTAAAGATTCTGTAAGCGTTATATTTCTGTAATTTAAAGAGCTTAGCAGTTTAGTAACATCTATGCCCGTATTAAAAAAATATTCCGCATATAATATGATAACTGCCGCAGGCACATTTGATAAATTTGCGTCGGAAAAATCGGGGCAACAAGTTTGTCTTCCTTGCGAAATAGCTTTAAGCATTTTAAATGTTGTTGAAAAACTGCTTTGACAGATATTTAATACAGCTTTTTTGATATTTGATATACGGCTTACATATTTTATTTTTGTTTTGCTGTCGCAAATATTGCTTAAAAACTGTTCTATGCAGTAGCAATATATTAAAGAGCATATTATATTGTCTGTTAAACCGTCTGCGGCAAAGCCTTGACTGCATATGTCTATAAGCCCGTTGCCATTTAGCATAAAACTGTCTATTGCCCTCAAAGTATGCAAATAAACGCTTTCGCAAAGCGAAGAAGGCAATATTTTAGTAAGCGGCTTATAGCTATACCGGTTATAGAAAACCTTTTGATTTAAAAATTCTCTGTCCGCTGTATAATTTATATATCGGCTTACGCAAAGCGGCAAAAACAACGCTCCGCCGCCGTTTCCGTAAATGCAATACTCGCCGCTATAATAATCCGGCATACCGCCGCCGCTTTGCTGCGCTTTAAAGCCCTGCAATATTTTTTCTTTTAGATAACTGTAATTTAAGGGAGGGACAACGCAAGCCGCCAGCAACTTATTATGGACAAGGTGTTTTTCCTGCTCTTTTTTTAATTCGGGAACAAGGTTATAAAGCTGTTTTATGCAGCCTTCTGCTTGAATAACTTTTAAGCCGCTTAAATTTGAAATTTCTTTTTGAGCGTTTAATATTTCATAGTCTAAATCGTCTGCCTGCCCCCTTTGCGGACAGGGTAAAGCGCTGCGCTGATACCTTGTAACATCTGCGCAAACGCTTTTTTTTCTCAATATACTGAGTACTGAAACTTGGGCGTTAAAGTAAAGAAAAGCAAGTGCAAGCGCTTTTATCATAATACATAATTATAAACAAAAACGCTTTATGATATACGGCTATAACTCAATAATTTTAAAACTGCCCAGTAATAGTGATACCGCTAACAATATCAGTATTACAAAATATATTATTTCCCAAGCCTTACCCAGCCGTTTTGCAAAATCGTGCGCAGGTATGGCAATCGCTATAAGCAGCGCCGCATCTTTAATAAAATGCAAAATTCCCGCATCGCCACCGATAATAAG
>JAQVSX010000134.1 GCA_028700355.1 Clostridia bacterium | reverse complement strand
ATTTTAAAGGCGATAGGCAGAGTGCACAGCCATAAAGATTTTATTGACTGCATAAAGCTTTTAAGGCTCGGCGGCATAAATAACATAAGCTGCGATATTATGCTGGGGCTGCCGTATCAGACATTAAACGATATTAAGCAAACAGTAGAAGAAATAATTAACCTTAATATTCCGCACGTTTCGGCATACGGGCTTAAAGTTGAAAAGGGAACAAAGCTGTATGAAGCGGTAAAAAAAGAGCAGATAACTTTGCCAAGCGATGATTTATGTGCAGATATGTATGATTATGTAAATTCTGAGCTTAAAAAAAACAAAATATACAGGTACGAGATATCAAATTTTGCGGCGGCGGGCTTTAAGTGCCGCCATAATATAAATTATTGGAGGGCAGGGCAGTATTTAGGTTTTGGGGCTTCGGCACATTCTTATATAAATAATGTAAGGTGCAATAATATTAGCGACATTAAAAGCTATATTAATGGGCAAACTAAATGTAATAAAACAGCGCTTACAAAAAAAGATAGAGAGTTTGAATACATTATGCTTAATCTGCGCCTTGCAAGCGGTATAAATTTAAGGGAATATAAACTGCTGTTTGAAAAAGATTTTATATCTGCATACAGCGGACAATTAAAAAAACTTAAAGATTTTTTTGCAGTCAGCAAGCATAGCGTCAGTGTAAATGACAGGGGTTTTTATGTGTTAAATTCCCTGCTGTGTGAATTTATGTAATTATGTTAAAATATACATTTAAAATCCTTGACAAAAAAACGTTATAGTGATAAATTATTATTGTTTTAGCACTCTTAATGTTAGAGTGCTAATGTAAAAAATCAGGTGTAATACTTTGGAACTATCGGAAAGAAGAAAAAAAATTCTGCAAATAGTTGTAGATGATTATATTCAAGATATAGAACCTGTATCTAGCAAAAAGGTTCAGCAAAGCTATTTGCAGGAGCTTAGTACCGCAACCATACGGGGCGAGCTTGCCGCACTTGAAGATATGGGCTATTTGGCTCATCCGCATACTTCGGCAGGCAAAATACCGTTGCCCAAAGCATACAGGTATTATGTAGACAAGTTAATGGGCAGGGGCGCACTGTCAGAGGACGAAATAGATTATATTCAAAGCCGCTTTACCTCAAATATTAACGAGACTGAGGCGCTTATAAAAAACGCCGCAAAGGTTATTTCCGATATAACAAACTATGCCGGCTTAGGCATAGAGAGCGACGGAAAGGACGAGCGTATAGATAATATAAAGCTTGTTCTGCTTTCGCCAAGTACTGCGCTGCTGATAGTGGTAACGCAGTCAAAGGTGTTAAAGGACAGCATTTTAGAGACAGGCACCATTGACGAAATGTATATGGAAACGGGCGGTGAAATTTTGCGCAAAATATTTTGCGGCAAAAAGATAAGCGAAGCGGTAAAAATAGGCTCTGCACTGATTGAAAAGGAATTTAACCGTTACAGAAAACTGTTTGAAAACATATTGCATATATTAAAGGATTATATTAAACAAGATTTTGAAAATGTATTTACCGAAGGCGCTGTAAATGCGCTTTCCAATCCGGAATTTTCCGACATAGAAAGGGCAAAGAAATTCCTTTCAATAGTCGGCAGTAAGGAAAAAATAGCGTCAATGCTTAGGCAGGATAACGCTAACAGTGTAGAACTAACCGTAAAAATAGGCTCTGACGAAAACGAGGAATATAAGGATTTATCTTTGGTTACGGCAAATTACAGTTTAAAGGGTAAGGCGCTGGGTGCAAGCGGGGTTATTGGCCCTATAAGAATGGATTACCGCAAGGTAATAAGCGTGCTTGAATGCATAAGAAGCACAATAGACGAAATGCTAAAAAATTGAAGGAGAAATTATGCAAGACAACGGCAGTAAACAAACCGAAACGAAGGGCGCAGAAAAGCAAGGCGGCATTGATTTAAACAAGCTGAGCAAAGAGAATCTTAAAACCTTGGCTCAGGCGTTAATAGACGAAAATACAGAAATGGAGCGTCAGTTTAACGAGTTAAAGGAGCAAAGCGGTCAGCTTGAAAAGTCGGCTCAAAAGGCAAAGCAGCTAAGCGATATGTACACCGCCTTAAACAATGATTTTAACAATTACCGCAAAAGGAACGCCGAAATAGAAACAATTAGCAAAGACAATGCGGTAATAGATATAGCGCTAAAAATTATCCCCGTCTATGACAATTTAAAGATAGCTTTGCAAAGCATATCAAACATTAGCGACAGGGAAGGCGTAGAAATAATATACCGTCAGTTTACAGATGCGCTCGATTCTTTAAATATTGAAAGAATAGATTGTAAGGGGCAGCCCTTTGACCCCAATTTGCATACCGCTTTAATGGCGGAGGAAACTGACGACAAAAGTTTAAGGGGCAGTGTTAAGGAAGTATTTGCAGACGGTTACCGTTACAAAGACAAAATAATAAAGCAAAGTCAGGTAATAGTATATAAACAATAAATTTATAACAACATTTAACTTGGAGGTTACAAATAATATGGCAAAAATAATAGGTATTGATTTAGGAACTACAAACTCTTGCGTAGCTTTTATAGAAGGCAAAGAGCCAACTGTAATAACAAATGCCGAAGGCAACAGGACGACACCGTCTGTTGTGGCTTTTAATAAAGAAGGAGAAAGGCTTGTAGGTCAGCTTGCAAAAAATCAGGCTATAATCAATCCCGAAAGGACTATTATGTCTATAAAAAGGGAAATGGGAACAAATTATAAGGTTTCCGTAGACGGCAAAAACTATTCGCCGCAGGAAATTTCGGCAATGATTCTGACAAAAATTAAAAACGATGCTGAAAGCTATATCGGCGAAAAGATAACGCAGGCAATAATAACCGTGCCCGCATATTTTTCTGACAGTCAGAGGCAGGCGACAAAGGATGCCGGCAAAATAGCAGGGTTAGAGGTTTTAAGAATAATAAACGAGCCTACTGCCGCTGCGCTTGCTTACGGTCTTGACAAGGGCGAAAACAAAAACCAAAAGATATTGATATATGACCTTGGCGGCGGAACATTTGACGTTTCTATTTTGGAAATAGGCGACGGCGTTTTTGAGGTGCTTTCGACAAGCGGCAATACAAGGCTCGGCGGAGACGATTTTGATAAAAAAATTATCGACTATATGGTTGCCGATTTTAAATCAAAGCAGGGCATTGACCTTTCTAAAGATAAAATGGCATTGCAAAGGTTAAAGGAAGCCGCCGAAAAAGCAAAGGTAGAGCTTTCTGCTTCTACAAACACCGCAATCAACCTGCCCTTTATAACAAGCGACGCTAAC
>JAQVSX010000133.1 GCA_028700355.1 Clostridia bacterium | reverse complement strand
TAAAAATACTATCGTGTCGCCTATTTCCTTTACTAAAACTCTGTAATTTTTTACGCCTTCTAAAATGTCTTCAAGCTCTGTAAGCTGATGATAGTGGGTTGCAAACAAAGATTTTGCTTTAAATTTTTTTGAAATATATTCCATAACCGACCACGCTATACTCAGTCCGTCAAAAGTGCTTGTACCCCTGCCCACCTCATCAAGTATAATAAGGCTTTTATCTGTTGCGGCGTTAAGAATGTTGGCAACTTCGGTCATTTCAACCATAAATGTGCTTTGGTCAAAAGCAAGATTATCTGTCGCTCCGACACGTGTGAAAATTCTGTTTACAAGAGAAATTTTTGCTCTTTTAGCCGGAACATAACTGCCTATATGAGCCATAAGCGTAATAAGCGCAACCTGCCTCATATATGTGCTTTTGCCCGCCATATTGGGACCTGTAATTATCATTATGCGGTTATCTCCGCCGTCAAGGTATGTATCGTTGGGAATAAAATCTTCGGTTTTTGAAAGCGCTTCCACTACGGGATGCCGTCCATCTTCTACAGATAAAACATCGTCATTAGAAATATTCGGCTTGCAATAATTATATTTTTTTGCGGTTTGAGCAAAAGATTGCAGCACATCAAGCGTCGCAAGCGCCTTTGCACTTTTTTGCATTGCCTCTATGTAATTGCAAATTTCTGCAGTAATATCGCCGAATAGCCTTATTTCAAGCCTGATACTTTGCTCATCTGCCCCTATTATCTTGTTTTCAACGCTTTTTAACTCGGGCGTTATATATCTTTCGGCGTTTGCAATTGTCTGCTTTCTTATATAATTAATGGGAACTTGCGATAAATAGCTTTTTGTAATTTCTATGTAATATCCGAAAACCTTGTTATAGCCTATTTTGAGATTTTTTATGCCCGTTTTGCTTCTCTCTGAAGCTTCAAGCTCTGCAAGCCATCTCTTGCCGCCGTGCGACGCTTCCCTTAAAGTATCAAGTTCGCTGTTATAACCCTTTTTGATAATGCCGCCGTCTTTTAGCGTTTGAGGCGGATTTTCATTTATTGCACTGTTTAACAGAGTGAGTAAATCTTCTAAACATATTATATTATTGTCAATTTCTCTTATAGCGGCGCTTTTTGTACCTGAAAGTAAATATTTAATTTGCGGCAGCGCATTTAATGTGTTAGCTAAAAAAATACAGTCTTTGGGGTTTATACTGCCGTAAGCCGCTTTTGCAGCAAGCCTTTCTAAATCTCTTACTCCGCTTAATTTCTCTTTTATACCTTCTCTTATCTGAATACTGTTTATTAATTCTTCAACGGCATCAAGGCGCATATCTATCAGGGCTATGTCATTTAAAGGCTGGGTTATCCATGAATATAAACACCTTGCCCCCATAGCCGTTTCTGTCTGGTCAAGCAGCCAAAGCAAGCTGCCGTATTTTTTGCCGTCTCTCATTGTCTTTACTATTTCAAGATTGCGTAAAGTATTGCTGTCAAGATACATATATTTATTATCTTTTACATAGCTTAAACGGTTTATGTGAGCAAGTGAACGCTTTTGCGTTTCTTTAAAATATTCTATAAGTGCGCCTGCGGCACATATCGCAAATTTTTTATTGTCACATTCGTATGCTTTTAAAGAATTAACTTTTAACTGCATAAGCAGATTTTTGCTTGCGGTTTCAAACTGATATGCCCAATCATAATAACAGGAAAACTGCGGCAATATATCGTATTTAAATGTCTTAATGGTTTTTGAGGCAAGTTTCATACTTTGATTGCATATTATTTCAGAAGGCATAATGCTTACCAATATATCGCTTAATTTAGCGTAATCACCCTTGCCGTTATTAAATTGCGTGAGAAAAAAGTCTCCTGTAGATATGTCTGCCCATGCAACACCTATGCTTTCTTCCTGTAAAAATACAGAAGCTATATAATTGTTTTTATCTTGATTTAATAGGGATTCTTCCATTACCGTACCCGGCGTTACAACCTTGATAACATCCCTTACTACAAGACCTTTGCTTTCCTCAGGGGTGGTAAGCTGCTCACAAATAGCAACCTTATAATTGTTTTCGATAAGTTTTGCAATATAGCCCTCTGCCGAATGATAAGGAATACCGCACATAGGTGCTCTTTCTTTTAAGCCGCAATCCCTTCCTGTAAGAACCAAATCTAAAACCTTTGATGCGGTTATCGCATCATCAAAAAACATCTCATAAAAATCACCCAGACGGTAAAACAATATACAGTCTTTATATTTTTCTTTTGTCTGTAAATACTGTTTCATCATTGGCGTCAGTGCCATTTTACACCTCTATTAATTTTGTATTTCTCCGAATAATGACGAAGTAGCCGATTTTGTTATTTTTATATTTAAAAAGCTGCCTAAACAGTTTTCATCACCTTTAAACGATATCAATCTTCCGCAGTTTGTCCTTCCACAAAAAACATCTTGTTTTTTTTCTATTTTGCCGTCTGCAAGCACTTCAAAAACATTATTCAGATATTTAGTTTTGTTTATATTTTTTGTTATGCTGTTTTGCAGTTCGTTCAGCTTGATAATCCGCTGTTTTTTTACTTCTGCGCTAATTTGGTTATCCATTTTTGCCGCCGATGTGCCGTTTCTTGGTGAATAAACAAACATATAGCAGCCGTTATACCTCGCATACTCTACAGCCTTTAAGGTGTCGTTAAAATCCTGCTCTGTTTCACTAGGAAAACCTACCATTATATCGGAAGATATGCCGCAATCGGGTATTTCTTTGTATATTTTATCTATTATTTTTAAGTAATCGGAAGATGTATATCTTCTGTTCATAAGCTTTAATATTCTGTCGCTGCCTGACTGCAAAGGCAAATGAATCTGATTACATATTGAGGCATTGTCCTTTATTACGCCTATCAGGTTATCGTCAAAATCCTTGGGGTGCGAGGTCATAAACCGTATTCTGAATTTGCCCTCTATTTTTGCAATTTTTTCAAGCAACTGATAAAATTTAACGCCATTTTTGTCGCCGTAAGAATTAACGTTTTGACCGAGTAGCATAATTTCCTTATAGCCACTGTGGATAAGAGAATTTACTTCGGCAAATATATCTTCAGAAGGTCTGCTCCTTTCCCTTCCCCTTACATACGGAACAATGCAGTAAGAACAAAAATTATTACAGCCGTAAATAATATTTACAAAAGCAGAAATTTTTTGATTGCGTAGTATTGATATATTATCAAAAGATTTGCTTGGCTCTGGCCATATTTCTATTAACTTTTTACCGTACTGCTTTCTCGTTAATATATAATCTTTAAAGCAATGCAGG
>JAQVSX010000132.1 GCA_028700355.1 Clostridia bacterium | reverse complement strand
TGTTGTTTTAAAGGAAGTTATGGATACAATACTCTTAATAATCAGCGGCATTGCCGCAGGCATAATAGGCGGTATGGGTATGGGCGGCGGAACACTGCTTATTCCCCTGCTTAATATTTTTTTCGGTATAAAGCAGCATACTGCGCAGGCTGTAAATTTAGTTGTTTTTATACCCATGTCAATAGCGGCTTTGATTATACACATCAAAAAAAAGCTTGTAGATTATAAAAAAGCACTGCTTATAATACTGCCGTCATCTGTTACCGCTGTGGGCGGCGCATTTGCCGCAAAGAATATTGACAGCGGCAGTCTGCAAAAATTTTTCGGCGGTTTTTTAATACTTATCGCAGTATTTCAAGTGGTAGTATATATAATAGAAAAAAAACAAAACAAGTTAAACAATAACACCAAATAAATAATTTATTGTTTTTATTTTATCACATACCATTTTTTTGCGAATTGTGTTAATTATACCTTAAATTATTTTACACTTTTATTTTGTTGTGATAAGCTATAATATAGCAAAATAACAGAGGTAAAGAATTGCACACTTTCAAAAAGGGTATTCACCCGCCGTATAATAAAGACATAACAAAGGACAGTTCCATAAAGGAAATGCCCGTAAAAGATGTTACAATTCCGCTTTTACAGCACATTGGAAAGGCTTGCGAGCCGGTAGTAAAAGAGGGCGATTATGTAAAAGCCGCTCAGCTTATCGGCACATTAGACAAAGGAATGTATGCAAATATATTTTCAAGCGTAAGCGGTTTTGTTAAGGGAATTAAAAACATTACAACATCAAACGGACAAAAATGCCCCCATGTTGTTATAGAAAACGATTATAAAGACGATAAATTATTATTTCTTCCGCTTAGCGAGCCTACTGCCGAACAAATTTTACAGCGCATTAAAGATGCTGGAATAGTCGGTATGGGCGGCGCAGGCTTTCCTGCGCATATAAAGCTAAATCCCCCTAAAACAAAAACAATTGATACTCTTATTATAAACGGCTCGGAATGTGAACCGTACATTACCTGCGATTACAGGCTTATGATAGAACACACCGCAGAAATTGCAGAGGGCGCAAGGCTGCTCGGCAAGGTATTAAATGTAAAAAAAATATATATAGGAATAGAAAACAACAAACCTGCCGCAATTAAGGCGCTTTCAGGTTACAGAGATATTGAGGTTGTACCGCTTAAAACAAAATATCCTCAGGGCGCTGAAAAACAACTTATATACGCAATAACAAAAAGAACGGTGCCGCTTGGCAAACTGCCTATGGAAGTTGGCTGTGTAAATGACAATGTTCATACCGCATACAGCATATACCATGCGGTTTACAGCGGTATTCCCTGCTATGAAAGGATTGTTACCATAAGCGGCAGTGCGGCAGACATTACAGGTAATTTTATTATTAAAACAGGCACGCCGCTAAGTTACATTTCAGAATATTGCGGTATGAAAGAGCAACCCGCAAAAATTATTTTTGGCGGTCCTATGATGGGCGCTTCTCAATTCAATATGGATGTCGCTGTCAGCAAAACCACTTCAAGCATATTATTTCTTACCGAAAATGAAATAAACAATCACCTCGCAGGGCCGTGCATAAACTGCGGCAGATGCGCAAGAGTATGCCCCATGAATTTAATGCCTATGTTTATCGATGCGTATACGCTTACAGGCGACTTTAAAAACGCTAAAAAATACGGTGCAGACGCTTGTATAGAATGCGGCTGCTGCGCCTATACCTGCCCAACTAAAAGACCTTTGGTGCAAAGCATAAGGCTTGCTAAAAAAATAGTAAGAGAAAAGAAAATTTAAAAGGGAACTGTAATGACTAAACTAAAAGTATCCTCATCACCGCATATTAACGATAAAGATACCGCAAGCGGAATAATGCTCGATGTTATTATCGCCCTAATCCCCGCTACTGTCGCAGGCGCTATTATCTTTGGATTTTATTCATTGATAGTTGTTGCTGTATGTGTCGGCACTTGTGTACTATCTGAGTATTTTTATAATTATTTACTTAAAAAACCGCAAACTATTAAGGATTTATCTGCCGTTGTAACGGGAATATTACTCGGGCTTAACCTGCCCCCGCTCGTTCCGCTGTATGTGCCTATTATAGGCTCTGTATTTGCCATTATAATAGTTAAAATGCTTTTCGGCGGAATAGGAAAGAATTTTGCCAACCCTGCTATTACCGCAAGAATATTTCTCGTACTTTCTTTCGGTGCAATAATGACTCATTTTGTAAATCCCGTCGATTATTCGCAAGGGTTTTTTAAAGGATTTTTTGGTAAATTTTCTATGACGGATGCTACTGCATCCTCTACCCCCCTTACCGACGGCAATTTTAATCTGTTGGATTTATTTATTGGCAGCACAGAAGGCTGCATAGGCGAAACAAGCGCCGCCGCTCTATTATTAGGCGGCATTTACCTTTGCGTTAAAAGGGTAATAGATTTCAGACTGCCGCTTGTTATTTTTGCGGTTATGGCTGCGTTTGCGTTTATTTTTTCAGGCGATATAACAGCGGTACTCCCTTCACTTCTTAGCGGAGGTCTTATTTTAGGCGCAATATTTATGGCAACAGATTATGCAACAAGCCCCAATACCGTAAGGGGACTTATTATATACGGTATATTTATCGCTGTTATTAATTCGATATTAAGGGAATTTTCACCAATGGCAGAAGGAATTTCTTATGCAATATTGTTAGGCAATATAATTACGCCAATCATCGATAAATATATATATCCAAAAAAATTCGGAGAGATAAGACAAAATGATAAAGAATGAACGCCAAATGATTAAGAGCATTATTGTATTATCTGCTATATCTTTAATTGCAGGTTTTTTGCTTGCCGTTGTTTCTCAGCTTACTTATGTAAGCGCCGAAGAATTAAGAGAACGCATGTATAACAAGCTAAATAAAATTTATGCCGCAAACTACCAAGAAATTGACGTACCGCTTAATGATAATGTCAAAGGCTTTTATATAGCCTCAGATGAAGATTATTATATAATAATAGCAAAAGGAAAGGGTTACGGCGGAGATATAGAGCTATATATCAGTTTTTCGGGCAGTGAAATTGTATTGATATCCGAAGGCAGTAACAGCGAAACTCCGGGAATAAGCGGAAAGGCGCTAAACCCCGATAATTACAGCCAATATTATACAGATATTAACGGTAAGCCCTTTGAAATGGGTGAAGATATTGATGCCGCCGCAGGCGCAACAAAGTCGTCAAAAGGTATTTTAACCGCTGTAAAAAATGCCGTAGCTCAATATAAAACTTACAGGGAGGCAGCAAATGAACAGTAAAC
>JAQVSX010000131.1 GCA_028700355.1 Clostridia bacterium | reverse complement strand
GTGCAGAAGCGGGCAGCGCAGGCAGGGATACCCGAGGGCTGATACGCCAGCACCAATTCAATAAGGTAGAGCTTGTAAAGTTTTGCAGCCCCGACGACAGTTATAAGCAGCTTGAAAACCTGACAGCGAATGCTGAAAGCATATTGCAGCAATTAAATATACCTTACAGGGTGGTATTGCTTTGCGCAGGCGATATGGGTTTTGCTTCTGCAAAGACTTACGATTTAGAAGTATGGATGCCGGGCTGCGGCAGATATGTTGAAATTTCTTCCTGCTCTAATTATGAAAGTTTTCAGGCAAGGCGTGCCAATATAAAATACAGGGATATAAACGGAAAACCACAATTTGTGCATACACTCAACGGAAGCGGACTTGCCGCAGGCAGAACGGTCGCCGCTATTCTTGAAAATTATCAAAACGCAGACGGAAGCGTAACAGTCCCCGACCTCCTTGTAAAATATTTAGGCTGCGATGTAATAAATAAATCGGTGAAATAATTTTTAGTTATTGCATAGTATATATCAGGGAATGTTCCTTATTTGTTTATAAGGACGGATGAGAGCTCTATTTATGGAGCTCTCTTATTTATTACATAGAAAATATCGCACAGCGTGAAAATTTATAAACCTTATACATACTGCAATTATTTTTTAAAACCTTTTCAATGTTTGCGGTTGGGGATAATTTACTCCGAAAGTTTCTGCGGTTATGCTTTGTATCGTTTGATTTTTTATTGGTCTGTCCCCTTTTACTGCGCATTTTGCTATTTCGTCAACTGCTTCTATGCCTTCTATTACTTTGCCGAATGCGGCATATTGTCCGTCAAGATGAGGGGCATTTTCGTGCATTATAAAAAACTGGCTGCCCGCTGAATTAAAGTTTTGAGACCTTGCCATTGATATTACTCCGCGCAAGTGCTTAATATCGTTAGGATAGCCGTTTGCCTTAAATTCTCCCGCTATGGTATAATTCGGTCCGCCCATACCCGTTCCGGCAGGGTCTCCCCCCTGTATCATAAAGCCTTTTATCACCCTGTGAAATATTAATCCGTTATAAAAGCCTTTGGCTATAAGCGATAAAAAATTGTTTACGGTGTTTGGTGCGCTGTCGGGGTAAAGCTCAATTTTAATAGCACCGCACTGCGTTGTAATTGTTACAATAGGATTTTGATTGTCTGACATTTTTGTACTCCGTTTGCTGATATATATATTTGTTTAGGTATAATACATTTTATGCCGCAATTATGGGCAATATTATTTTAAAGCTCGCTGTATTTTTCTACCTTAATTTTTGCCTCGTTAAACAGCTGCAAAGAAAATTCGTCGGGGTAGCCTTGGTCATAAACTACCCTTACAATGCCACCGTTTATTATCATCTTTGCGCATATAACGCAGGGCTGATGGGTGCAATAAAGCGTTGCTCCCTCAATAGAAATGCCCAGCTTTGCCGCCTGTATAATGGCGTTTTGCTCTGCGTGTACGGCAAAGCAAAGCTCGTGCTTAGTGCCGCTTGGTATACCCATTTTTCTGCGCATACATTCTTGTTTATCTTTACAGCTTTCAATGCCCGAAGGTGCACCGTTATAGCCCGTTGTTATTATTCTTTTGTCTTTTACAATAATTGCGCCTATTTTGCGGTTAAGCTGAAAGCAGCTTGACCACTCAGCCACATTGTAAGACAGCTCCATAAATCTCTTATCCCATTTGTTCATAAATTAAATCCTATAACTTTTAGTTTATATTTGTATTTTAACATTAAATATATATTATAAAAAGTTGTAAAAAAGGTTATAATATGATAGTATTATATATCTAATCGGTTCTATTATAGCATATTTGCCTTTATTATTAAAATATCGGAGTTATCTTTTTTTCAAAAAAGCAAAAATTTATATATAATATAACAGATTAGCACTCGCACTGTAAGAGTGCCAAAGTTTTAATAATTTTAATCAGGAGGATTTTATATGAAAATCAAACCATTGTTTGACAAGGTTGTTATCGAACCTATCGAAGCAGAAGAAAGAACAAAAAGCGGAATTATACTGCCTACTGCCGCACAGGAAAAGCAGCAATTGGCTAAAATAATCGCAGTAGGACCGGGCGGCACAGTTGACGGTAAGGAAATTGAAATGCAGGTTAAAGAAGGTATGAAAATTCTTTATTCTAAATTTTCCGGAAACGATTTTAAAATTGACGGAAAAGAAGTTACGATTATCCGTCAGAGCGATATTCTCGCCATAGTTGAATAAACTATTAAAAATATTAATTTAAGGAGAAATATATATGGCAAAACAGATTAAATACGGAGAGGACGCAAGAAAAGCTCTTGAAAAGGGCGTAAACTCACTTGCGGATACTGTTAAAATTACACTTGGACCTAAGGGTAGAAATGTTGTGCTTGACAAAAAGTTCGGCACTCCTTTAATAACAAATGACGGCGTTACTATCGCTAAGGAAATTGAACTTGAAGAACCGTTTGAAAATATGGGCGCTCAGCTTGTAAAGGAAGTTTCTACAAAGACAAACGATGTTGCGGGCGACGGCACGACAACCGCTGTTGTTCTGGCACAATCTATTATTAAGGAAGGGCTTAAAAACCTTGCTGCCGGAGCAAATCCCATGATACTTAAAAAGGGTATTACTGCTGCGGTAGATACTGCTGTAGATTATTTAAAGAAATTAAGCAAGCCCATTGAAAGCAAAAACGATATCTCTCATGTTGCAAGCGTTTCTTCGGGCGAGGATGAAATAGGTCAGCTTATTTCTGACGCTATGGAAAAAGTAGGCAAAGACGGCGTTATAACCGTTGAAGAAAGCAAGACAATGAAAACCGAGCTCAATGTAGTAGAAGGTATGCAGTTTGACAGAGGTTACGCTTCCGCTTATATGGTTACTAATTCCGATAAGATGATAGCAGAGCTTGAAGATGCTTATATACTGATTACAGATAAAAAGATTTCTAATGTTCAGGAAATACTTCCCGTTTTAAATCAGATACTTGAAAAAGGTCTTAAACTTATGATTATCGCCGAAGAAATTGAAGGCGAAGCCCTTGCAACGCTTATTGTAAATAAGTTAAGGGGTGCGCTTAACTGCGTAGCCGTTAAAGCCCCCGGCTTTGGCGACAGAAGAAAGGCTATGCTTGAAGATATTGCTATTTTAACGGGCGGACAGGTTATTACCGGCGACCTTGGCATAGAGCTTAAAGATGTTGATATCTCTATGTTAGGTCGTGCTAAACAGGTTAAGGTAGACAAGGAAAACACCACAATAGTTGAAGGCGCAGGCTCTTCCGCTGACATTAAGGCAAGAATTAATGCTATTAAAGCGCAGATTGAAGAGACTACAAGCGATTACGACAAGGAAAAATTGCAGGAAAGGCTT
>JAQVSX010000130.1 GCA_028700355.1 Clostridia bacterium | reverse complement strand
TATATGATATAATAAAATATATTTAAGTTAAGGATAAATAGCTAGGTGAATCAAAGTAATATCAATAAAAAAAAACCAAGGAAAAACAGCGATAAGTTTGGAGACAGGTTGCTGACTTTTTTATTCTATCCTTTCAGGTTTTTTTTATATTACTTTCTTTTTCAATTTATATTCAGAATACTTTTTAAATTTGATCATAGACTAAAATTTAATAAAAACGGAAAAAAGCTACCCCCCGTGCCGTTTTTAGTGCTCGGCAATCATGTTACGGATTGGGACGGGCTTTATTTAAATACCTATTTAAAGAAATTTATTTATTTTCTTGTCCATGACGAAGTCTTTAAATATAAATTCAGAAAAATTATTGCTTACAATATTTTAGGTCAGATAAAAAGGGGAAAAACCAAAAACGACATAGGCCCATTAAGAAAAATGATAGAGTTAAAACAGGCGGGTAAATGTCTGGGAATATTTCCCGAAGGCGATATAAGCTATTCGGCCAGAAGTTTAGAAATAAGAAAGAGCATATCTAAGCTGTGCAAAATACTCGATATGCCTATTGTTTTGACCAGAATAGACGGCGCTACATACCAGCGCCCCAGATGGAGTTACGAAATACGCAAAATACCCATAACCCTTACAATAACCGATGTTATTAGCTTAGACGATGTAAGAAATTTAAGCGAAAATGATTTTTATGACCGCTTGGTAAAGGGTATTTCTTATAACGATAACGAGTATCAAAAAATCAATCTTAACAAGATGAAAGCAAGAAAACCAGCTCAGTTTCTTGAATATGTTCTTTTTTTATGTCCCGACTGCAACAAAACGGGCAGCATAAAGACAAAGGGAAAGCATATATATTGCAGTAATTGCGGCTATAAGGCGGAATATAATTTATATAATCAGTTTGAGCTTATTAGCGGCAAAAGGCATTTATTAAATATCGGCGAGTGGGACGATTATCAGAAATCAAAGCTTGACGAAATAATCAGCGAAAATAAGAAAACAGGCGGGGAAATTTTATCATACGGCAACTATTCTTATAACAGGGTTTTAAGGGGAGATTTTTTCTATAAACCTCAAAGCTGCGGCACTTTGTCGCTTAATTATGATAGAATAAAATTCATTTCAGATGACAATAGTATTACAGAAGAATATTACATTAAAGATATTAAAGATTTATACATACAATTTAAGGGAACGGTAGAATTTTCGGTAGGAAAATACCGTTACAGATTTAAGTCTAAAAAAAGGCAGCATTACGGTTATTGGTACGAATGTTTTATTAACCGGATTATAGAAACAATATAGGAGAATACATATGAACAATATAGTAATATTATCGGCACTCGGCGGGCACGATGTAGCCGCTAGGGCAATTAAAGAGCAGTTTGATTTAAGGTACGACGACTGCAAGGTAATAATAATACCTATGGAAGAATATGCAGGGCGTATGCTTACTCATATTAACGACGGTTTTTATACATTTTGCTGCCGCTTTGCTCCGTGGATGTTCGGCGTATACTTTAAATTTATGAGCGCAAGGCTTACACGCAAATTAAGAAGGCTAGGCAAAAAATATTCCCAGCATAATGACGGCAGTTTAATCAAGGAAGAAAGCTCACTTTTTCCCGTTAAAAAGTTAAAAAACATATACGACAGGTTCGAGCCTAAGGTGATTGTAAGCGTTCAGTCTATGCCTCACGGGCTTGCCGTTGCCGCCAAGAAAAGACATAAGTTTAATTCTAAAATAGTTGCCGTTATATCAGATTACGCACTTGACAAGCTTTATGTTCGTTACGGCTGCGACGGTTATGTTGTAGACAACCACGAAATGAAAAAGGACTTCAAGGCATTTAACTTTGAAGATGAAAAAATAAAGGTATATGGTCTTAGCGCCTTCAATAAATTTCTTGTAAAAAATGACAAGGAAAAAATGAGAAAGCATTTTAACCTGCCCGACAGAAAGACGGTTATTATAACGGGCGGCAGTTTCGGCTCGGGCAAGACTAAGGATATTTTCGAGCATCTAATCCAAAACTTTAAAGATATAAACGTTGTCGTTATCGCCGGCAGAAACGAAAAGCTTAAAAGAAAGCTTGAAAAAATAAAAGAAAAAAATAAAGCCGAAAATGGTTTTGTAATGGGCTTTACTACAGAATTTGACAAGTTGCTCGATGCCGCTGATGTAATGATATGCAAGCCGGGCGCTATGAGCGTTAACGAGTCGTTTTTAAAGGGTGTTCCTGTGATATCCGTATATCCTATGCCTTCCGTGGAAGCCGCAAATGTTAAATATTTCAAGGAAAAAAATCTAACGATGTGTGCCGACAACCCTAAGGATGTTGCGGAAAAGCTGAGCATATTATTAAATGACGAAGCAAAGTATGAAGAGTATGTAACTGCAATTACAAATCACGCCAAGAAAAATGCGACAAAAAATATTGCCGATTATATATATTCTTTAATAGAAAAATAATTGATAATAATTGCTATATGTTTTATAATACTTATATATCATTGGGGAGGTTTGCTTAAAATATGAAAAAATTTACGGCTATGCTGTTTACTGTTTTATTGGGTTTATCGTTACTGGGGTGTTCTGATAAAGGCGGCTTTATGGACGAAAAGGATATTTTGCAGCTTGAAAAAAACCCTACGGGCAAAATTATTTTAAGCTTTGAAAACGATATAAACGAAACGCAGACTATCGAACTGAATTTTGAATTATTTTACAGTAAAGCGCCGATTACCGTTACTAATTTTGTAAAGCTTGTAAACGATAAATTTTATGACCAAACATTTTGCATGGGCGGCGACACGACTGAGGGAAGCGCTTATTTAAATATTGACTGCTATGAGGAAAATGGCGATGATAAACCTATGGAGCAAAAGGAAATTGATTATAATATAAAGGGCGAATTTTCCTCTAACGGCTGGGATAAAAACGATATAGAGCATAAGCTCGGCACAATGACAATGCTCAGTAGCAGCGGCAATGACAGCGGCAGCGCTTATTTTCAGATTATACTTAACGATAATTCAGATTCGTTAGACGGCAGCAGTGCGGCGTTTGGCTCAGTTACGCTTGAAACAAGTTTTTTGGGTGAATATTTAAAGCTGGGTAATTTAAGCTATCATAATTTTAAAATTATTTCTATTACAGTAGACACTTACGGAATAGATTTAGGTAACCCTAAAATAATAGAGAAATAGATTTTTACAGCCCCGATATTTTCGGGGCAAAAAAATGGGTTTTTAGTTAACCTTATAAAATAATAGATTAACACATAATATGAAAACTTTAAATTCAAAAAATATTATACTTATAGGCTTGTTTGTAGCCATTATATTGGTCAGCGGATTTATCAGGCTGAGCGTGTTTGCGGT
>JAQVSX010000129.1 GCA_028700355.1 Clostridia bacterium | reverse complement strand
AAAACTGCTTTTCTTCCCCATGCGACAAGTAAAATAAATAGCGAAAAAGATTTATTCGGTATTAAAACGCTGGGTTTCAGGGGAGAGGCACTTGCATCAATTGCCGCAGTCGGCATGTTGGAAATAAAATCCTGCGCAAACGGCAATGCAGAGGGGGCTTTATTAAAATTAAAAGGCGGCACCGTTACAGAAGAATCAGATTGCGCACTTAGCGGCGGCACACATATTAAGGTAGAAAATTTATTTTTTAATACTCCGGTAAGATTAAAATTTTTAAAATCTGAAAGAGCGGAAGAATCTGATATAATCAATATAGTATCAAGGTATATTCTTTGCAATCCTGATATAAGAATAAGTCTTGATGTAAACGGAAAAAGCATTTATCAGTCTTACGGCAGCGGATTATTTGATGCAATATGCTGCGTTTACGGTAAGGAATCAATAAAAAATATTATTAAAATAGAAGCTGAAAAAGATAATATGTCATTAATTGGATATGTAGGACTGCCTTCATATTCAAAACCCAACAGAACATATCAGACAATAGCATTAAACGGCAGATATATTATTAACAGCACAATATCGGCAGCAATGACAAATGCATATAAAGACTATTTAATGAAAAGGCAATATCCTTTTTATGTATTGCATTTAAAGCTTTCAGAAAATTTTGTTGACGTTAATGTGCATCCTAACAAAATGGATGTAAGGTTTGAGGATAACAGAAAGGTATTCAGCCTATTTTATAATACAATTTACGGTAAATTGCATAGTAGTATGCAAAGCGAAATGATTAATACAGGTATTAATCAGGATAAAACAGATAATAGTTATGCACAAGACATTGTGGAAAAGTATAATACTTCGTATAACATACTAAATTATAATGATTTAAAAGTAGCCGATATTAAAGAAAATATAAAAATTAATTATGAAAAAAAAGATAATAATTGTTTAAACTGTTCATTAATTGATGATAATAATACTGTACAACACTATAAAATCGATAATTTTGATAAAAACCATGATAGTTATGCGAACTATAAAATTGTCGGAAGTTTATTTGATACATATATAATACTGCAAATTGATAACGACATATTGCTTATAGACCAGCATGCGGCGCATGAGCGGCTGTTATATGATAAGTATTGTAATCAGTATTTAAAAAATGATTTAGCTATACAGTATTTGATTGTTCCTTATTTGCTTAATGTAAATGCTTTGGAATATGACTTTATATATAATAATATAGATACATTTGTAAAGTCCGGCTTTAATGCTGAGCTGTTTGGCGACAGGGTGTTTAAGATTTCTTCTGTTCCAGTCATTTTGTCTGATATAGATTTAAATAGATTTTTTACAGACCTGCTTAAAGATATTGATACAATAAAACAAAGCGACAGCGCAAATGATATTATTAAAGAAAGGCTTATGAAAAGAGCCTGCCGCGCAGCAGTTAAGGCAGGGGACAAGCTTAATAATACTGAAATTGATTATATAATAAAACAGTTATTTGATAATACTGTACTGCTTTGTCCTCACGGTAGACCGATTTTATTAAAGTACAGCAAGCACGATATAGAAAAACTGTTTAAAAGAATAGTATGAATAGAATACCCTTATTGGTGATTGCAGGACCTACCGCAACGGGCAAAAGCGGTATTGCAATCAAAATAGCTAAGAAGTTGGGCGCTGAAATAATATCGTGCGATTCCGCTCAGGTTTATAAATATATGGATATAGGCACTGCAAAGCCTACTAAGTCAGAGAGGCAGCAAGTCAAGCATCATCTTATTGATTACGTAATGCCCGATGAAGATTATTCGGCAGTAATATACAAGAATGATTGTGATAACGCTATCAATAAGATTATTTCTGACAACAAAATACCTTTGATTTGCGGCGGAACGGGAATGTATTTAAATGCCGTTTTATACCAAATGAATTTTGGAAACGCCGATAAATCCCTGCAGATAAGAAAAGAATTAAACGATATATATAAAAAATACGGACAGCAGCATTTATATTCAATGCTTAAAGAAATTGACTTTGATACCGCTGAAAGCCTTCATCCTAATGATGTTAAAAGGGTTATAAGGGCAATAGAAATATATAAAATAAGCGGTAAAAAGTCTGACTTAAAGCAAGATTATAAAAATAAGTTGAGATATAAAAATTATACTGCAATATTATATACGGACAGGAAAAAACTATACGAAAAAATCAATAAAAGAACTGATTTGATGATAGAAAACGGCTTAGTTGAAGAGGTAAACAAGCTATATAAAGAGGGCTACGGAGAAAGTAAATCGTTACAGGCAATAGGGTACAGCGAACTGTTAAATTATTTTAGCGGTGAATATTCATTGCCTTATGCGATTGAAAAAATAAAGCAACATACAAGAAATTATGCCAAAAGGCAGTTAACATGGTTTAAAAAAATGGCTGCTGCTGTTTGGTACAATGTTGAAAAAGGAGAGGATAACATAGCAGAAGAGATTATTAATGATTATAAGAAATTACTGTAAAAACCCGTGTTCGTTATAAGACGGACACCCTTTAAAACATTTTGAACAAGATGTTTTAGTTTAAAATTATTTTAAGTGTCAAAAATTTAAGAAATATAAGGAGTTGCATATGAAAGAATTAATATTACAGGACATAATACTTAATCAGGCGAGAAGAGAAAAATCACCTGTGCAAGTAAAACTAATTAACGGTGATTTGCTTATCGGAACAATCAGAGGATTTGATAATGAAACTTTGATTTTAGATATTCAAGATGACCAAATAATGATATATAAAAATAGTATAATTTATTTACAGACAGATACACCTGTTTTAAAAGATTTGCCTTAGGCGGCAATATGGTATCTAAAACAATCATTCAATTTATTAATAGATTAGAATTAGCTCTGCAACCTGATTTTTTAGCTATTGATGATATTTCTTTATACAATCAGAACAAAGTATTGAGCAGCTTTATTAAAAATAAAGTTGCTTTAAGGCATTTTTCTGCAACAACAGGTTACGGTTACGGCGATGAAGGCAGAGAAACTCTTTGCAATATATTTGCCGATGTATTTAAAAGTGAATCAGCAATAGTATCTTCACATATATTATCGGGCACGCATGCTATTTCATTGGTATTGTTTTCATTGCTGCGTCCCGGTAATACTATGCTTAGTATTACCGGTGCGCCTTATGATACCTTAAAAGGCGTTATCAGCGGCAACGAAGGCAGTCTGAAAGATTTTAATATTAATTATAAGCAGATAGACCTTGACGGCTCAGAGTTTAACAAAAATCTTATTAAGGATTTTTTAATAAGAGAAAAACCTGAAATGGTTTATATGCAAAGGTCAAGGGGCTATACCGCCCGTAATCCTGTCAGCATAAAGCAA
>JAQVSX010000128.1 GCA_028700355.1 Clostridia bacterium | reverse complement strand
GACTTTTTGATTGTTTTTTTTAAAAATTATGCCGTAAAGAATGTTGACAAATTTTTTAATAATATTATAATAATTATTGGCACTCGTTTTTGTGAGTGCTAATAATATTATGCGGAAAACTTTTAATATAATACGGTTTTCTAAAATTTACGGAGGCAAAAGGTTATGCAGAAAAAACAGTTTAAGGCAGAGTCGAAAAGGCTGCTCGATTTAATGGTAAATTCCATTTATACCCATAAGGAGATTTTTTTAAGGGAGCTTATATCAAATGCAAGCGACGCTATCGACAAGATGTATTACAAGGCGCTTACGGACAGCTCTATAACCTTTAACAGAGAGGATTATTTTATAAGGATTGAAATTGATAAAAACAGCCGCACATTAAAGATTATAGACAGCGGTATAGGTATGACCAAAGAGGAGTTAGAGGATAATTTGGGAACGCTTGCCAAAAGCGGTTCTTTCGATTTTAAAAAAATTAACGAGGCTAAGGAAGATGTTAATATTATAGGTCAGTTTGGCGTTGGCTTTTATTCGGCGTTTATGGTTGCCGATAATGTTAAGGTTATTAGCCGTGCATACGGCGAAGAGTCGGGGCATATTTGGGAATCTGACGGTGCAAGCGGCTTTACAATCGGCGAATATGACTATGACCGCACAGGCACAGAGATAATACTTACTATAAAAAACAACACCGACGACGAAAATTATGACGAATTTTTTGAAGAGTACAGGCTGCGCTCTCTTGTAAAAAAATATTCTGATTTTATAAGGTATCCCATTAAAATGCTTGTTTCTAAGAGCAGGCTTAAAGAGGGCAGCGATAAGGATTATGAGCAGTACTTTGAGGACGAGACTCTTAACAGTATGGTTCCCATATGGCGCAAAAATAAAAGCGAATTAAAGGATGAGGATTATTTTAAATTTTATACCGAAAAGCATTACGGCTTTGAACAGCCTTTAAAATATCTGCACATAAACGCAGAAGGTACGGTAAGCTATAAGGCTGTGCTTTATATACCAAAGCGGCCGCCCTTTGATTATTACACAAAGGAATTTCAAAAGGGCTTGGAGCTTTATTCAAGCAGCGTGCTTATTATGAATAAGTGCGGCGACCTTTTGCCCGATTATTTCGGCTTTGTTCAGGGGCTTGTAGACAGCGAAAATCTTTCGCTTAATATTTCACGTGAGCTTTTACAGCACGACAGACAGCTTAAATTTATTGCCAAAAACATTAAGGAAAAAATCAAATCAGAGCTTTTGTCTATGCAAAAAGACCAAAGAGATGTTTATGACGAGTTTTATAAAGGCTTCGGCAGGACGCTTAAATACGGCATATACAGCGGATACGGCGCAAACAGGGAAATGCTTGAAGAACTTATTATGTTTTACTCTTCCAAAGATAAAAAGCTTGTAACGCTTAGCGAATATGTTGAAAGAATGCCCAAAGAACAAAAATATATTTACTTTGTAAGCGGCGACAATATGGACAGGCTTTTAAAACTTCCGCAGACGGAGGCGGTTATTGAAAAGGGCTTTGAAATACTTTTGCTTTGCGAAGATGTTGACGAATTTGCCGTGCGTATGCTTGCAAAATATAAGGATAAGGAATTTAAGTCCGTTTCTGACAGCGGCGATATAGGCATAGACGACAAAAAGGAAAATAAAACAAAAGACAGCGACGACGACAAAAAAATGCTCAAAAAGGCTTTGGAAATTTTAAAGGATAAGGTTAAGGATGTAAGGCTTTCAAAAAAATTAAAAAGCCACGCCGTTTGTATTACCACCGAAGGCGAAATGAGTATGGAAATGAAAAAGGTAATAAGCCAGATGCCGAGCAACGAAAAAATAAAGGCAAACAAGGTGCTTGAAATCAATAAAAATCATAAGGTTTTTGAGGCTTTAAAGGCGGCAAACAGCGGCGACGAGGAAAAATTTAAGCTTATTGTAAATATTTTGTACAATCAGGCGCTGCTTATTGAAGGCGTTTTGCCCGAAGATACCATAGAGTTTGCAGAGGGTATAAGCAAACTTATTGCGGGCTGATAATATGGGAATTTCTAAATAGCCCCTGACAATATTTTTTGTAATAATTGTTGAGAATTTTTGTTGACAAACATTTTTTATTATTATAAAATGATTTAAAATAATAAAATTATATTGTGGGATATTTAGATATTCCCTAATAATGAAAAAGGTAAAATTGCCGAAAGGCAATGGCACAAAGCTAACAGGGCCTTAAAATTATCCGTGCGGGTAATTTGGCAGCCAGCTACCATTATGTAAATATGCATAATGGTTTTTTTTTGTAAAAGTTTTGATTCGTATGAGGTAATGTTTTGAAATCGGTAGAAAAATGGACAAAAAGATTAAGGTTTTTTAAGATATCCAAATACATAATCATAATCAGTTTCTTTTTGTCTATAACAATTATAGGCCTTACCTATTACGGCAGCAATTCGGGAAATTTTTTGATTACCATTGAGAGACAGAGCGTTAAAAATTTAAGTCTTTCCGAATCGCTTGAAAACTTTCAGACAAGCGAAAGCGGCAGCGCAAGGCTTTTTGCCGAAGGTATGGACAATTTAACTCACGCAACGCTAAACGAGCATATTCCCCCGAATATTGACCAAATGGGTGAAGGCTCTCATAACGATAAACCCAGATATTTTGCCTATACTTTTTATTTAAAAAATGTTTCGGGCATTGCGGTAAATTACAGGGCGCAGTTAGTTATAAGGGAAGTATCTAAGATAGAACTTGACTCGGGGCATAAAATAGGCGTTGATTCTGCTATAAGGGTAATGGCGATAAGAAACGGCGAAAGGGAAATATACGCAAAGCCGCAGGAATTTGAAAATATCGGTCAGCCCGAAACTAACGGCGGAGAGTACGGGGTTAAAAATTTTTTTTCGCAAACGGTAGTATTTGATTTTGAGGTGAACGCATTTGAGCCGCTTGCTATTGATAAATATACCGTAGTAATGTGGCTTGAAGGCAATGACGAGCAGTGCATAGACGAGATTAAGGGCGGAAAGCTTAAAATGGAACTTAGATTTTTTACACTGTAATAGTTTTAACACTGTTAAATAAAATAATTAATATTCAGGGAGGAAACCTAAATATGAAAAGAGCTTCAAGAAAAATAATTGTATCTGTAGTAGTTTTGGTTATAGCGTTGTCGCTTGCGATTACTTCTACATACGCATGGTTTACAATGAGTTCTGACCCCGTTGTTGAGGGGTTTGACATCAATGTAACCACAAGTAACGGTCTGCTTATAAGATCGCAGGGTATCGATGGCGAAACGCATTATCAGGGGAATTTAAAATCAAGAATATCCGCGGAAGAAATTCTGGCGTATTTATTCGGAGATGATGATGAAGAAAAATATCCGTATTACCCCGGCAAATA
>JAQVSX010000127.1 GCA_028700355.1 Clostridia bacterium | reverse complement strand
CATTATTTTTAATAATGCAGGCAATGATGCCGCTTTGCAAAAATATCAGATGTTTATTGACAATGTTTCCTACGGCGTTTTGGTTTTTGATAGACAGGGAAAAATAACCGATGCAAACAAGGAGGCGCAGCAAATAACCGGTTACGACAAGGAAGAGCTTTTAACCTTAAAATACTTTGACCTGCTTTCCTTAAACAGTTCAGAGGACTTTTACATATTTATAGAAACTCTTTCCCGTCAAAATTCCGCCTGCTTTGAATATATTAACAAAAACGGCAAAAGCGTTTTTTTAATTACCGATTGCGTTAAAATATCAGAAAACGAATATATGGCGATTAATATTGATGTCTCAAATAACAAAATTATTAAAGACAAGCTTTATTACAGCTGCAATTATGACGAAATGACGGGGCTTTATAACCGCAATTTTATTTTTAATAAACTCAGCTCATACAATAAAGATACTTCGCTATTGCCCGTTTCCGTTATTATCGGCGATATAAACGGCTTAAAGGAAGTAAACGAACAATTTGGCAGGGATACAGGCGATTTTCTGCTGAAAGAAACCGCCGAGCTTATAAAAAATACCTTGTCAGAACAGGATATTGCGGGCAGATGGGGTTGCGACGAATTTATTATAATTTCTGTAAACAGCGATGAAAGCAGAGTATATCAGATTATTTCAGATATAAAAAACAGCTGCAAGATATGCAATAAAAACAAAACAAATCTGTCTTTAACCTTCGGACATGCAATAAAGGAATCAAAAAAAGAAAGTTTTGAATATATAATAAATTGCGCAGAAAATTCTATGCGCAAAAACAAAATTTATGAAGGCATAAGTTTCAGAAGCCAGACAATCAATTTAATACTCAATACATTACAGGAAAAAAACAAGCGGGAAGAACAGCACTCCATCAGGGTAAGCCGCATTTGCGTAGAAATAGGCAAAGCAATAAACCTGCCCGAAAGCGAAATAAACAAATTAAAGGTAATAGGACTGCTGCACGATATAGGTAAAATCGGCGTAAGCGAAAACATATTAAACAAAATGGGCAGACTGACGGAAAGCGAATTTGAACAGATAAAAAAACATAGCGAAATAGGCTACCGCATACTGTCTTCAAGCTCGCAGACCAGCGAAATCGCACAGGATGTGCTTGACCACCACGAACGCTTTGACGGGGGCGGCTATCCGCGCGGCAAAATGGGAAGCAAACTTTCCCTTATGACAAAAATACTTACCATTGCAGATTCTTACGACGCTATGACAAGCGAACGCCCCTATAAAAACCCCCTAAGCAAAAGCGAAGCGATTGACGAGCTTATACGCCATTCGGCAAAACAATTTGACCCGAATTTAGTAGATGTATTTATAAACTCGATACTGAAAAACGCAGAGATTGTGCTTTAATTTTATTTAATTTGCTAATCACTAAAATACCTCCTTATAAAAAGGGGACGGAAATAAAGATTTCCGTCCCCTATTTATTTGGCTGTAAAATATTATCTTTTGCTCAGTACATCTTTTTCGTACAGTTTTATCTTATCTATCACGCTCTTTCCCGTACTTACATTGTCTTTAAGCAGAATATATTCCCATACGGCGTTATACGGAAGGTTTTTCATATCGTCTGTAACAAACAGTCTTTTTGTGTAATCGCCTTCAAGTTCGGCTTTTTTAAGCTCGCCAAAAGGCTGTAATAAAGCTGTCAAAGCGGCTTTTGCGGCTGCCCGCAAGCCTATTGCCCACGCTGCAACCCTGTTTATACTCGCATCAAAATAATCAAGACCTATATGAATTTTGCCAAGCAAGCCTCCCCTTGTAATTTCCTCAAAAAGCGACAAAAGTTCGTCTGTCTGCAATACCACATGGTCGCTGTCCCACCTTACGCCGCGGCTTATATGAAGCAGAATATCGCTGACAAAGGGCGAAACGGCAGAAATTTTATCTGCAACGCTTTCAGTTAGATGGTAATGCCCTGTATCCATACAAATTCCTACATTGTTTTTTATTGCGTATGCCAAATAAAAGTCGTGAGAGCCTGTTGTAAAGCTTTCTGCCCCTATTGAAAACAGTTTTCCCTCTAAAGCGTCTACTAAATATTTTTTATCGTATTTCTTTTCTAAAATAGCATCAAGAGATTCCCTTAACAAATTACGGAAATAAAACCTGTCTGCAGGTATGTCTTTCATACCGTCGGGTACCCATATGTTGTTAACGCAAACATCGTTAAGCTCTTTGCCTATTTGATAGGCAATTTCCCTTGAACGCTGACCTACCTCTATCCAAAAATCTCTGACTTCTTTTTTAGTAGAAGTTATAGACAAATTGCCGTCCATCATTTCGTGTGTAAAAAACGATGCATTAAAATCAAGTCCGTAGCCCTTTTCCTTTGCCCAGCTTACCCACTTGGAAAAATCCTTATATTCCTGCTTGTTTCTCGGATTATTGCCTTCCGAATAAAAGCTGTGCAAATTAATCTTATGTTTAAGAGGCGATAGGCTTGTCGCCATATCTAAATCAGACCTTATTTCGTCGCCCGTTGTCGCTGCACCCATATAATTTCCTGTAACTAAATTTTGGCTTGCAACGCCTTCGCTTTTTTCAAGCCCCTTAACATCATCGCCCTGCCAGCAATGAACAGATACCTTTATTTTAGAAAATTCTTCAAGCGCTTTTTCGGTATCAACTCCGTAATCGGCAAATATTGATTTTGCGTTTTCATAATTTTTCAGTGTAATATTATCATAATCTTTTATCATATCTTACCTCTACAATTTTTTTTGAGACTTTTTTCTATTTTATTAAAATAAGGCAGTTTTGTCAAAGCAATAGCGAAACTATATTAAATGTTAAAATGCCGCATACATAATTGACACCGTTATAAGCTGTAATACAATTTTTCTATTTTTTCTATATACTGCGATGTAACATCTTGTTTGTCTTTATACGGAAAATCAATATTTAACTGCTTGTATTTACTCAAACACAGCTTTTTGAAGGGTAAAAATTTTATCTTTTGTATGTTGTCAAAGCCTTCTGTAAGTCTTTTTAACTGCAACAGCTTTTCTGCGCTGTCGTTTATGCCCTTTATTATAACATTTGTAATAATAACCTTTTTATTTAAACTACCGCACTCATTTAAAAAATTTGTTACCCTTTCGTCAATTTCACTTTGGTTTTTTATATCGACAATAAGCAAATCCAGCGCTGAAATAAACTGTTTATCGGTAATATGACCGTTTGTCTCTGCGGCGGTATCTATGCCCTGCTCCCTTAACATCTCGGCAACGCTGCGGCAAAACTCCGCCTGTAAAAAAGGCTCTCCGCCCGAAAAAGTTACGCCGCCCTTTAATATATAATTTTTATACCTTAAAACATAATCAAAAAGCTCTTTTGCGGTATAAGCC
>JAQVSX010000126.1 GCA_028700355.1 Clostridia bacterium | reverse complement strand
ATTTATTCTGCCACCCGATATCCTAGAATCGTTACCTACCGAAATTGTAATGTTATTCGGGCTTTTATTTATTTTACCGCTTATATATAACGCAAAAGCGCCTATTATTTTTTGGACAACCTCGTTTGTCAGTTCTACATCCATTCCTTTTACGCCTTCTGATGCCGTTCCCCTGATGTCGCTGCCGCTTTTAAGCTTAATAAAATCTGTAAACATTTTTGCCTCTTTTTATTATTATACCTATATTTTATACATAATATCTATGCTTTAAGTTAAATATCGCTGTTTTTTAGTATACTTTAATTCGTTAAAAAATGCAACTTAATTAAATTGCGCTGATATTTGTTAAAGCTATATAGTTATTTTTAACATTTAATATTTTGATATTAAAAGGCAGACTTACACCATATATTGCGATAAAAATTATTATTAATTTATGATTTTGAATAAGCGGTTTTGTGTGTTATAATATCATTCCCGATAAATTTTCTTGCTGAAATTTAATCGTTTAAGGAGGTCTTTTTAGTGGGATTAGCCCGATTTTCAAAAGAGCTTAGCGCATCAGGCTATACTTTGGTTGACAATATGTTTATAGGAGAATATTTGCAGTCTTGCGATGAAAAAGCTTTAAAAGTTTATCTTTTCGGACTTTATGCGATAGGCAGCGGCAACGAAAACCTAAATACATTGTCAAAATTTGAAGACGCATTAAGTATGAACGAAAACGATATTATTTGCGCCTTTGAATTTTTAGAAGAGCTGGGCATAATAGAAGTACTTTCTAAAAGTCCGTTAGAAGTAAAATACATACCTTTATCGGGAGTGTACGGCAAACCTAAAAAAATTAAGGCAGGCAAGTATAACGAATTTACCAAACAGGTACAGACCTTGCTGCCCGACAGAATGATTACGCTTAACGAATTTAACGAATATTTTAACCTTATAGAAATTTACCATATAGAGCCCGAAGCCTTGGTAATGGCTATTAAGTATTGTACGCTGATTAAAAACACAAATATAAATTACCGTTATATACTTACAGTCGCAAAAAGCTGGATAGATAGGGGCATTACAACCTTGGCGGCGGCAGAAAAAGAGCTTTATAATTTCAGCAAGCAATCAGGCGAAATAAAAGAAGTGCTAAGAGCGCTAGGACTGCGGTCAAGCGCAGATTATTCCGACATAACTTTGTTAAACAAATGGACGGAGCAGCTTGGCTTTACACTAAATTCTATTTTATATTGCGCAAAAACCTTAAAGGGCAATAACGGTAACATGAAGAAGCTGGACAGCTTACTTACAGAATTTTTCAAATATAAAAAGTTTTCAATTAAGGAAATTGAAGATTACATAACAGAAAAGCAAAAATATAAAGATACAGCTTATGCTATATTAAAGGAGCTTGGAGAATATCTGCCAAATATAGACCCCGCTATACAAAATTATATTCTTCCTTGGACGGATAAGGGCTATGACGGACAGACGCTATCGCAAATCGCTAACTACTGTTTTAAAGCGGGAATAAAAACACTTGAGGGAATGAATAAATTTGTTATTAAGCTGCATAAATTGGGGCTTATTACGCTTGAAAGCATAAACGAATATATTCAGCAGCAATACGAAACCGAAAAAACATTGCAAAAAGTGCTTGATGCCACAGGTCTTGCAAGGCAGGTAAATTTTTATGACAGGTCTAATTACAACCTGTGGAGCAATATCTGGGGAATAAATGACGAGCTTATTTTATATGCGGCAAATCTTTGCAGGGAGTATTACAATCCCTTGAAAAACCTGCACAACCTGCTTAGCTATTACAAAAACAATAATATTTTCACCACTTTGAAGGCGCAAAAGATTTCTCCCGACAGCGTACTTGGAAAAACGCAAAAAACCGAAAAAGATGATTTTGCCAAAAGAGAATACACAAAAGAAGAGCTTAACGCTATGTTTACAAGCATAGAGGATTATGAAGTATGAGTTTAATGCAAAGCGCAAAAGAAATATTGCTTAAAAGAAGGCAGCAAGCCCAGCAAAACGCCTATTTTACATATCAAAAGGCAATGAGCAACGCCGAAATTAAAGCCTGCCAACAAGAAATTGACACGCTGTTGCCTGAAATATCTAAATCGGAAGCATCAGGAAAGGCTGATGAGCAGTTAAATAAAAAATATTCTGCCGCCCTAAATTCAAAAAAAGCATTAATGCAAAAATATGATATTGACGAAAAAGATTTTACCCCTAAGTATTTTTGCAAGAAGTGTAATGACAGCGGCTATATAAACGGCAAAGTCTGCGCCTGCCTTAAACAGATAATAAACACAATTATAACAGAGCAATACGGCATAAATTCTTTAACAAATTATACCGATAAAAAGGTTAATTCCAATAACGATTATAAGAAGCTACTTGAAGGCAAATATGCCATAATGAACAAGTACTGCGCACACTTTCCCGATACAAAATACTGCACGCATATTTTTTGGGGAACAACGGGAACGGGAAAAACATACCTTTCCTGCTTTGTCGCAAAAAACATTATGAAAAAAGGGTTTAGCGTTATTTTTGTAAGCGCTTTTAAACTTAATAAAATTTTTTTAGAATACCACCTAGATTTTAACGGTCAATACGGCGATTATATAGAAACCCTTTACGATTGCGATTTGCTGATAATAGACGATTTAGGCACAGAAAATTGCTATAAAAATGTTACCAACGAATATTTTTTATCTCTGATTAGCGAAAGGCTGCAAGGCAGCAAACATACAATAATAACAACAAATTTAGGAGCCGAGCATTTGCGGCAAAAATATGACGACAGGTTTTATTCCCGTCTGACAGATAAAAACAAAACATATATAATAAATTTTTGCGGAACAGATTTAAGGCAGGTTAAATAATCTGCCTTTTTATAATATAGAAATTATTGACACTGCCGCAGACGGTAGCATTTGACAATAATTTTGCCCCGTTTCAACAAAGGCGTGCATACAAAGTACGCAGATACATAATTGGGAATCTCTAAATGTGTAAATCCGAAGGGTTTACGCTTTTTTTATTGTCTTATAATATTTTTAATGTTTTTTTTATATAATATATAGATATATTTTTGTCAAGGAGTATACTATGAGTATTGCGGGTTGGATAGATTATAATAAAGACATTACAGAATCTGATAAGGTAATAAGCGATATGTCTTCGGCTCTGATTCCAAATAATGACAATAGTGCGGTTTATATGCAAAAACAGGCGTTTTTTATACAAAGCGATAAGCAGACAATTACACAAAAAAGCGCTAAGGGTGAAATTTATACAATTGTATTTAACGGTAAAATAAAAAAAGACAATGCGCTCATAGACGAGCTTAAATGCCTTAAATATAACTTTTACGCAGACAGCGATGCCGAAACTGTACTTTGCGGTTTTATCGAGTGGCAGGAAAAATGTCTTGACAAAATAAACGGC
>JAQVSX010000125.1 GCA_028700355.1 Clostridia bacterium | reverse complement strand
GTGTTAAAAAATATTAAATGATTTGTATTAATCTACACAAGTGAGGATTTAAAAGTTGAGTGATTATATTGCCGCATATAAAAAATGGCTTAAAAATGTTATTGACAGCGATTTGTTAAAAGAGCTTAAATCAATAGAAAACGATGATGTGCAAATAAAAAATAGGTTTTATAAAGAGCTTGAATTTGGGACAGGCGGTTTGCGGGGCATAATAGGCGCAGGGACAAACTGCCTTAACATTTATACCATAAGAAAAGCCACGGCAGGCCTATGCGAATATATAAAGGAAAACGGGGGAAAATCTGCCGCAATAAGTTATGACAGTAGGATAAATTCTCAGCTGTTTGCCATTACCGCCGCAGAGGTTTTTGCAGGTTGCGGCATTAAGGCTTATATAACAAAAGAGCTTATGCCCACGCCCTTTTTATCTTTTGCCGTAAGGCATTTAAAGGCAGATGTAGGAGTAATGATAACGGCAAGCCACAACCCTGCGGCATATAACGGCTATAAGGTTTACGGAAATGACGGCTGCCAAATTACAGATAGCTATGCAAACGCTGTTACGGAAAAGATTAACAAAACAGACGCTTTTGAAGTAAAAACGCAAAGTTTTGAAAATTATTTAAAAAGCGGAATGATTGAATATATAGGTCAAAGCGTTAAGCGGGAATTTTTAAAATGCGCCGCCGCTTGCGCAATTAACGATATAGGCGATATTAAAATATGCTATACGCCGCTTAACGGAACGGGCTATAAGCTTGTGCCCGAAATACTTAAAATGAGGGGAGCAAGGGGCATTGTTGCAGTCAAAGAGCAAAGCTACCCTGACGGCAGCTTTAAAACCTGCCCTTACCCCAACCCCGAAAAAGCCGAGGCTTTAAAGTTGGGGCTTGAAAAGGCGGCAAAGGAAAATTGCGATATTTTGCTTGCGACAGACCCCGATGCCGACAGGGTGGGCGTTGCGGTATTTGACGGCGGCGTATTTAAACTGCTTTCCGGCAACGAAATGGGCATACTGTTAGCGGAGTATTTACTTTCCCAAAAGCTTAAAAACGGCACATTGCCCGATAGTCCACTTATAATTAAGACGATAGTTACTACAAAGCTTGCGGACAAAATTGCCGCCGCTTACAATGCACAGGTTACCGATACGCTTACAGGCTTTAAATACATAGGCGAGCAGATAGGCATATTGGAAAAAAACGGAGAAGAAAACAGATTTGTTCTCGGTTTTGAGGAGAGTTACGGCTATCTTGCAGGCAGCTATGTAAGGGATAAAGACGCAGTAGGCGCTTGTATGCTTATTGCCGAAATGGCGCAATATTATAAACAGCAGGGCAAAACGCTTGCAGATGTTTTAAAGGAAATATATTCTGAATACGGAAAATATCAGCATAAGCTGACCGCAAGAGAATTTGCGGGCGCAGACGGCGCAAAAAAGAGCAAAAGCCTATTAGACAAGGTGCGCACAACCGATTTTAAGAGCATAGGCGGCATAAGAGTAACGGGTTTTACGGATTATCTGACGCAGACAAAAAACAACCTGCCCAAAGCAAATGTTCTCGTTTACGATTTAGATAACGGCGCTCAGCTTATAATACGCCCCAGCGGAACCGAACCTCTGATAAAGTTTTATATGACGGCGGCGCTTAATGACCAAAAAAATGAAGAAATTTTTTGCCGTTTAAGCGGTTTTATAGATGAGCATTTTACATAATTATGGTATATTTAGCATCGCAGTCGCCAAGAAGAGAGCAGTTGCTTAAAAAAATTGTAAAAGACTTTAAGATAGTTGTACCTGATGTAACAGAGCAGGAGCAATCGTCAAAATTAACGCCTAAGCAGCTTGCGCTTTATAACGCGCGCATAAAGGCGGAAAATGTATATAAAAAAACAGGCGGCTTTGTAATTGCCGCCGATACCGTTGTAGCAATAGGAAACGATTTACTTTTTAAACCGCAAAACCAACAAGAAGCCTATAAAATGCTTTTCTCTTTAAGCGGCAAAACTCATAGGGTTATTACAGGCGTTTATGTAATAGGCGTTACGGCAAACCAAGCTGCGGTAACTTCCTATGTAACTTTTAACAGGCTTGACAGACAATTTATAGACAGTTATATAAAAAGCGGCAAATGCTATGACAAGGCGGGCGGTTACGGCATACAGGACAGCAGTGAATTTGCCAAAAAGCTTAGCGGCAGCAAGTGCAATGTTATAGGTCTGCCTATAAAAACGGTAAAAAGACTGCTTGAATTATCAGGTTATAAAAATTTTAACTAAATCATTATAATATATGTTATAATATCAATAACAAAAGAAAAATGGGGTATATAATTATGTCGGTAACAATCGCTATTGATATGGGAACATCCTATACAACGGTTTACAAACAGGGCGAAGGTCTTGTATTATTCGAGCCTACCGTTGCCGCCGTAAAAGAGAACGGAAATGAGAGCTTTTTCGGCAGCGAGGCAAAAAAGCTGATAGGGAAAACCTCGGAAAACATATCTATAATTTTTCCTATATTTGAAGGCGTTATAGTAAACTTAAAAGCGGCATCTGAACTTTTAAAATATTTCAAGTCAAAAATTACGGAAAAATCTTTTTTTCCGCAGCGCATAAAGCTTTTAATGACAACGCCCTGCGGCCTTAATACACAGGATAAATTAAATTACGAAAAGGCCGCAACAAACGCCGGCTTTAAAGAGGTTTATCTGCTTGACTGCCCCATAGCGTGCGCAGTGGGCATTTCTGAACATATGGATAATTACACCCCCATATTTTTGGCAGATATCGGCGGCGGAGTAACGGACATTGCGGTTGTCAATATGTCGGGTATAATTACAGGTTCTTCCCTTGCCATCGGCGGAAACAATGTGGATACGGGTATAATTGAATTTCTGATAAACGAGCACGGCATAAAGACAGGGCTTTTATCGGCAGAAAAAGTAAAAACAGAGATAGGCAGCCTTTATCCAAACGACAATACAAGTATGATGATAGGCGGCAGAGAGGCGGGCGGCAACCCGACATCTATGCTCGTTACCTCTAAAAACATAAACGGCATTATAGAGTATTATTATCAAAAAATACTTGATGTAGCGGAAGAAACATTAAAATCATTGCCGCCGGAAATATCTGCAGATGTAATGGAAAGGGGCATATTTTTATGCGGCGGCGGCAGCAGCGTTTTGGGTATTGACCGCTTTTTCTATAAGACGCTTAAAATACCCGTCAGTATTGTAAACGAGCCTATATATACCTGTATTACGGGGCTTAGCAAAATTATTACAGACAAAAAAATGTTTGAAAAATACACAGGCTTAGAAAAATAGATTTAGAAAAATAGATTTTTTCAAATGGGGACGGAGGAATTTGCTCAGCAAATTTCTCCGTTTCTATTTATATGTAATTTTATGCCGCTATTTGTCTAATAATGTTTTAACGCCCAAAAACTTTTAAATATGTATTATAATGGCATTATGGCAAGAAAAATTGTAATTACA
>JAQVSX010000124.1 GCA_028700355.1 Clostridia bacterium | reverse complement strand
ATCCATATACAAGCGAACACGCAAAGCAAAAGGTTATTTCTATATGTGAAAAGTTGGCGCAGTATAACGGCAATACCGAATTATTTATCGTTCCCTTTACAGAAATTCAAGAACAAATAATAAAAAACTGTGCCAACGATTATACAATAACGCTTATGCGCCGTTTTATGATGAGAATTACCGAAAAATTAGCCGAAAATGAAAGTGCCGGCGCAATAATTAACGGCGAAAGCTTGGGGCAGGTTGCCAGCCAAACATTAGAAAGCATAACCGTAACCAACGATACAGTAAGGCTGCCTGTTTTTCGGCCGCTTATAGGGCTTGATAAACTCGATATAATTAATATTGCCGTAAATATTGATACTTACGAAATATCTATACAGCCTTACGAAGACTGCTGTACGGTTTTTGTACCGAAAAATCCCGTTATTAAGCCCAAAATAACTTTTGCAGAAAAAGAAGAAGCCAAGCTTGATGTTGACAGCCTTATTGCAAACGCCGTTAATAATACTGAAAAACAAACGATAGAAGCAGCTTTCTAATCAAAATCTATATCAAAATCTATAAAGTCGTCATCATCCTGCCACCATTTATCGTCATCATACTCATCTTCGTATTTGTCGTTTAAATTATTATCGTTTTTTGGTGAAAATTTGTAGGGTATAACTATCTTGTTACTCATGTAAGTCCTTCCTTTTATAGTTTTATTTAAATTTTTATTTATAAAGTGCGGAATAATATAGTATTGATAGGTTTTTCCGTGAGTTAAGCTTTCATCTGTAACCGTAACGATTCCTTCCTTATCTTGCAGAGTATATATAACTGTTTCTTCATTTTCGTCTGCTCTTATAATATCATAACTTAAATAACTTTTTGCGTTAAACATTATTGTTACGCTGTTTTCTTTATTTTTCACTTCGCATTGCTCTACACAGGGCAGTGTAAAGCAGTCTGAATATTCATTCGGCAAAAAATGTCTGCTGAAAAGCATTTTTTTAACATATCTTTCAGGTGTAAACTCCGTCGCAAGCTTTAGTGTATGGTTTCTGTTAAGGTTTTCTAAATCTATCAGACATTCTGTAACGCTTTCAGGGCAGCTTATATCGGCAGGCATATGATTTTTATAACAATTCTTTATTATATCTTTAATCATTATGGTAGGGTATGTTCCGCCCGTAACGTTAACATCTAATTTATTGTTGTTTATGCCGCCCATCCAAACCGCAAAGGTGTTTTCCGTAGTGTAACTTATATTATAAGCATCGGTATTATATTCCGCATAGCCGACAGTGCCCGTTTTTGAGCATAAAGGCAGATTTAGCGAAGCAAGTTTAGAAGCAGTGCCGCTGATAACACTTTCTTTAAGCATATCGCTTATTAAATATGCAGAATCATCCCGCATTATTTGCTGCGGCTTTTCATTATCGCAATATAATATTTTGCCGTCATGGTCAGTGATTTTTTTAATTAGCTTAGGCTTTTTAAAAAAACCGCCGTTAGAAAAAGGTATATAGCTTGCGGCAAGCTCTTTAATAGAAACACCTTGGTACAATCCGCCGAGTGCAAGCCCAAGATGATTATCTTTTTTATTTAGCTTAATACCGCACCTTGAAGCAAATATTTTTGCCTTATCACATCCCACTGCAGAAAAAATTTTAACTGCGGGTATGTTTAAGCTTTTCGCAAGAGAAGTCTTGGCATTAATCCAGCCGTAATACCTATCATTATAATTTGACGGATAATAATCTCCAAAACTTGTTTTTTCGTCGAGAATTTCCGTGCAGGGGGAGACAAGGTTGTATTCCAGTGCGGGAGCATAAACCAAAACAGGTTTTATGGCTGAGCCGGGCTGCCTTATAATTCTGTTTAAAGAAAGATTGCTTTTTTTAGATATTGCCGATAAAGAAAATTCCTTATTGTTAAAAAGCAATGCCACAGCATCTGTGCTGCTGTAATCTTTATAATAATCCTTATTATTTGTTATATTATGCAGCATTATTTGATTTTCTTTATCCATATATGTGTATATTTTTAAATTTTGGCTGTATAATTGTTTAAAAGGTATATTCAAAATATCAGAAACCTCAATAATACTCTCTCTGATATAGTCATCATATATAAATGTTCTGTACTCTGCTTTGCATAGTACTATATCCTTACCCTTATTTTCAAGGTATTTTTCTTGAGAAATGTAATTTTGCTCATACATACATTTAAGTACTGTATCTTTTCGTGTAATCATTTTGTCATAATTGCTAAAAGGTGAATAGTTTGCGGGGGCTTTTATAATAGCAGCGAGTGCGGCGCTTTCATTTAGTGTCAGTTCGCTTGCTGATTTATTAAAGTAATGCAGCGATGCGCTTTCTATACCGTAACAGCCGCTTCCAAAATATATGTTGTTAAGGTACGCTTCTAATATTTGTTGTTTTGTGTATGCTTTTTCTAGTTCAAGAGCAAGCTTTATTTCCCGTGATTTTCGCAGCAGGGACTTTTTATTAGAAAGCTGTGTATTTTTAATTAGCTGCTGTGTTATTGTAGAAGCACCTTCCTTAAAAGAAAAACTTTTAATATTGTTTATTGCCGCTTTTATTATTCTTTTTGTGTCTATGCCGTTATGCTCAAAAAACCGTTTATCTTCAATTGCGATAAAGGCATTGTATGTGTAATCGTTTAGCTGCTGCTGAGGTTTTTTGTTTGATAGTAAATCTGCGGAAACTTCTGAATCTTTATTGTCATAAAATAATATACTCTTGCCGCCGCCAAGCTTATATAAATTCAGCTTGGCGCTGCTTGCATCTGCTATCAGTACCCCTAAAAATATAACTGCCAATAAAAAAGCCGCTACACACAGCTTTAACAATGTTTTAAAAAATTTTTTTCTTTTCATTAAATCACCTTTAATTATTTTATGTATATCATTTAATAATATTTATAAATAGCATATTTGTTGTAAAAAATTTAAAAAAGTTATATAATTGTATTTAGCCGCAGTTAAAAACTTTTTTGGAGAAATAAATATTAATGCGTTATAAAATTATTACTTACGGATGCCAAATGAATGTGCACGATTCAGAAAAAATTGCGGGGATACTTTCGCAGCTTGGCTATGTAAGCTGCCAAAATACCGAAGAAGCCGATGTGATAGTTTTTAACACTTGTTGCATAAGGGAAAGCGCCGAAAGAAAAGCGATTGGCAATATAGGCTCTTTAAAAAATTTAAAAAAGAATAATCCCGATGTTATTATTGCAGTTTGCGGCTGTATGACTCAGGCGGGCGAAACTGCGCAAAAACTAAAAGAGAAATTTCCCTTTATTGATATTATTTTCGGAACGCATAACCTGCATTGCTTTAAAGATTATATAATAAAGAGAAAGCAGTACGGCAAAAAGTTAATAGAAATATGGCCAGAGCCAAGCAAAACTTTTGATAATATATCAATACTTCGCAATCAAAAAATTTCTGCTTTTGTAAATATTATTTACGGCTGTAATAATTTTTGTTCTACTGCATTGTTCCGTATGTAAGGGGAAGGGAAAGGAGCAGACCTTCTGAAGATATATTTGCCGAAG
>JAQVSX010000123.1 GCA_028700355.1 Clostridia bacterium | reverse complement strand
ATATTATTTACGCACCTTGCAATATATCTTGGGCATAATTTGGTCGATTTAACTTCTACATCTATATAATTATCTATATTACTGTCGCTTTCTTCTTGGTAATGCAAATTGAGCGGCTTTAAAGGTTTGTTTAGCAGCGCAGCAATTTCCCTTGCAATGCCGTAAACGCTTTGGCAGTCAGGTCTGTTTGCGGTTATTGATATATCTAGTATATATTCGTCTATACCAAGTACCTGCTTTATATCGCTACCGCTCTTAACATTTTCTTTAATTATCAGTATTCCGTCTACGCCTGCTCCTTCATAATCGATTTCTTCTATACAAAGCTCTCTGCCAGAGCAAAACATTCCGTATGAAGATACTCCCCTTAATTTGCCTTCCTTAATCTTTGTGCCGTCGGGAAGTTTAGCGCCGCAAAGCGCAAGCGGAACAGTATCCCCCGCCTTAATATTGTTTGCTCCTGTTACAATCTGAATAGGTTTATCCGCACCTGTATCTGCCTGACATATAAGCAGTTTGTCTGCGTTGGGGTGTTTTTCTATTGATACAATCTTTGCGGCAACAACATTTTCTATATTCTTTCCCTTATAGATTATTTCTTCCACTTCAAAGCCGCAATTTAGCAGCTTATCTGCTAATTTTTGCGTGGATATATCAACATCAACATATTCTTTAAGCCAAGATATTGGTAATTTCATAAATATTAATACTCCTGATATTTGTTAGTTTATTTAGCGCAATATTACCATTTATTAAACTGTTTTAAAAACCTTGTATCGTTTTCAAACAGCAAACGGATATCGGGTATGCCGTATTTTATTAAAGTAATCCTTTCGATACCAAGCCCGAAAGCAAAGCCGCTGTAACGAGATGTATCTATATTGCAGTTTTCAAGCACTCTGTGATTTACCATGCCTGCCCCTAAAATTTCTATCCAACCCGTACCCTTGCACAGCCTGCAACCCGAGCCGCCGCACATTGCGCAGGAAACATCGACTTCTACGCTGGGTTCTGTAAACGGAAAATATGACGGCCTGAACCTTGTCTTTGTTTTTGTAGAAAACATTTGCTTTGCAAAAGCGTCAAGCAAACCTTTTAAATCGCAAAGAGTTATTTTTTTATCTATAGCAAGCCCTTCTATCTGGTGGAACATCGGCGAATGAGTCGCATCGTCGTCAGAGCGGTAAACCTTGCCGTAACTTAATATTCTTATAGGCGGTTTTTCCTGCTCCATAACATGAACCTGTGTTGGCGATGTATGAGCACGTAAAAGTATATTTTCTGTAATATAAAAAGTATCCTGCATATCTCTTGCGGGATGACCGACAGGAATATTAAGCGCCTGAAAGTTATAATAATCTGTTTCTATTTCAGGTCCGTCGCAAGCTTTAAAGCCGAAACCCGAAAAAATATCTAAAATCTGCTCTTTAATAATATTAATCGGATGCATTGTGCCGAGTTTATTTTTTTTGCCCGGCAATGTTATGTCTACAGTTTCTGATTGAATACGTATTTGCTTTTCTCTTTGCTTGATTTGGTTTTCTTTTATAGAAAAAAATTGCTCAATTTTTATTCTCGCATCGTTGACGAGCTTGCCGAAAACAGGTCTTTTTTGGGCAGGAATATCTTTTAAACCCTTTAATAATGCAGTCAGCCTGCCGTTTTTGCCGATATATTCTATTTTCAGTTTGTCAAGCTCTTTACTGTCAATAGCCAAGCCAATGCCGCTTTCCGCATCGCTTATAAGCTGTTTCAATTTTCCTTCCATACTGCCTCCGCTTAATAGAATTTTTAACAAAAAATCCTAAGTCATTGCCTTAGGACAAAAAGCGAGTTAATATTTTTTACATTAAACTAATAAAATATATTTATTTTTAAAAAATTATAACATAATAAATTATTACAGTCAAATAATTAATTCCTTAAATTATGCAGGTATAGCTATAAATGAACATTTATACCAAAGATATACATATTATAAAATATACGGCAATGCTGCTATTTTGTGAGGTGAAATAATGGAATATAATTTTGTCATAGATTGCAGCGACCGTCGCAATGACTATCTTTACAAAGAGCTTTACGGACATTATAATGTGCAGAGGTTCGGCGAAAACACTACATACAAAAGCAGCGGAAAATATGTTTATATCTTTGCCCCTTCTGCCGTAATTGACAATATTGCGGCAGATAAGATAAAAGAAGGCAGCGCAGTTTTCTGTTTAAAATACAGTCAAAGAATTAAAGAAATATTAGACAGTAAAAATGTAACGCTGTACAAATATTTTGATGACGAACTTCTGGCAATAAAAAATGCTATGCTGACCGCAGAAGGCACACTTGCCGAAATAATAATAAATACGACTTTAAGCCTTAAAGAAATAAATATTCTTGTACTAGGCTTCGGAAGAGTAGGCAAATCTGTTGTTAAGCTTATGTGTGATAACGGCTGCAAAGTAAGCGTTGCGACAAATGACGAAGCGGAAAATGCCTTAGCACATTTATTTACAGACAATGTGTATAAGACTAACGATATAATAAATTATATCGACAATTTTACGGTTATTGTTAATTCCATACCGTTTTTAATATTAAAGGGAGAAATACTTAATAAAATATCCAAAGATTGTTTTATTATTGATTTGGCATCAAAGCCCGGCGGAATAGATTACAATCAGACTCAGCTATTAGGCTTGAAAACTCTTCATTTATTGGGAGTACCGGGCAGCTATACACCGCAGACATCGGGAAAGCATATAAAGCAAAGTATTTTAAAAATTTTGGATGAAGCATTAAGTAAATAATAATTATGAAAAACAAAAGTATAGCATTCGGCATAACAGGTTCGTTTTGCACAATTAAAGAAGTGCTGAAATGCATGGAGAAAATAGTACAAAACGGATACGATATTTTTCCTGTATTATCTAATGCTGTAGCAAATATGGATACAAGGTTTATCACAAGCGCCGAAATAAAGAAAAGAGTTTCGGAAATTTGCGGCAAGCTGCCCATAGACACAATTTGCGGCGCAGAGCCTATCGGACCTAAAAACTACATAGACATAATGTTAATTGCCCCCTGTTCAGGCAATACTTTGGCAAAACTGAATTTAGGCGTTACAGATTCTCCTGTACTTATGGCGGCAAAGGCAGCGCTAAGGAATAATAAGCCTGTATTATTGGCTGTTTCTACAAATGACGGTTTATCAAATAACGCTAAAAACATAGGCGAATTGCTGAATAAAAAAAATATTTATTTTGTGCCGTTTAGCCAAGACGACTATATAAACAAAAAATTTTCTCTTATTTCTGATTTTTCTCTGATACTGCCCGCAATTGAAAGTGCATTATCTGGTAAGCAGTTGCAACCATTACTGCTGAAAGGTTAGTAAAAATTATTATATGTAGCAAAGGCTGTTTCTTTTCAGAGACAGCCTTTTAAGGCGCAAAATTATATTCCCCTAAATCTAAATTTAAAAATGTATGCGGAACATCTCCGATTAATACAGCCTCGGCTATAAATATTTCCAATACGCTGTCTATGTTATCACTTTTGGCAGGAAGTACGATATAGATCGGAAGAGC
>JAQVSX010000122.1 GCA_028700355.1 Clostridia bacterium | reverse complement strand
CCATAGTGTGCTTGGGGACGGCAAGTACGGAAAGGAAGCTGTTAATAAATCTTACGGGACAAAAAAACAGCAGCTTTTTGCGTATAAGCTTAAATTTAATTTTGACAAGAAATCTCCGCTGTATTATTTAAACGAAATGAATTTTGAAAACAAGCTTTACGAAAAGGATTTGCTAGAATACAAACACGATTAAAAAATATTATTAGGGAATTCTCATTATTTATAATCATTTAATTGACAAATATTAAAGGTTTATGATAACATAAGGGTGTAAGGCTGTAAAGGCTTACACCCTTTTAAAAAAACATTTGCTTAAAGCTGATAAAAAGCAAAAACATTTTATGCACAGAGAAAAAGATTATAACATAAGTCTGCTTGCGGATATTTACGGCAAACTATTGACGCAAAAGCCGCTTAGTATATTAAGAGACTATTACGACTATGATTATTCTCTTGCAGAATTATCGGAAAAATACGGCATAACAAGGCAGACGGCTTACGGCTGTATTAATTCGGCAAAAAAAAGTCTGATAAAATTTGAAGGTGAAATGGGAACGCTTGAAAAGCAAAAGCAATTAGACGCTTATTTAAATGAACTTGAAAATTGTGGATTAAGCGAAAGCGGTAAGCAGATAGTAAGAAAAATAAAGGACAGCTTATTTAGGCAGTCAGAGCAATAAAAGTTTTAGAGAGGTTTATATAAATTGAGTTTATTTGAGGGTTTATCCCAAAAAATCAATCATATTTTTTCTAAGCTAAAAAACAGGGGCAGGCTAACCGAACTTGAAATTAAGCAGGCAATGAGAGAGGTTCGCATTGCCCTTTTAGAAGCCGATGTAAACATAAATGTTGCAAGGGATTTTATAAAAAATGTTACCGAAAAGGCGATAGGGCAGGATATTTTACAGTCGCTTACACCGGCTCAGCAGGTTATAAAAATTGTAAATGAAGAGCTTACCTCTCTTATGGGCAGCAAGCTGAGCAAGCTTGCGATATCTCCTAAACCGCCTACAATATATATGGTATGCGGACTTCAAGGTGCAGGAAAGACGACAGCTTGCGGAAAACTTGGGTTTTATCTGAAAAAGCAGGGCAAAAAACCCATGCTTGTAGCGTGCGACATTTACAGACCGGCGGCAATAAACCAGCTTGGCATTGTGGCGGAAAAGGCAGGCGTTGACTTTTTTGAGATGGGGCAGAAACCGCCGCTTAAAATAATAAAAAACGCTTTAAGCGCCGCAGAAAAAAATTTAAACGATTATATAATAATAGATACAGCAGGCAGACTGCAAATAGACGAACCTCTTATGAAAGAGCTTGAAGAAATTGCAAAGTCTTACAATCCGCACGAAATATTGCTTACCGTTGACGCTATGACGGGGCAGGAAGCCGTTAATGTTGCAGATTCTTTTAATAAAAGGCTGCAAATAAGCGGCGTAATACTTACCAAATTAGACGGCGATACAAGGGGCGGCGCAGCGCTTTCTGTTAAGGCGGTAACGGGCAAGCCTATAAAGATGTGCTCGATTGGCGAAAAGACGGGGGATTTTGAGCCTTTTTATCCCGACAGAATGGCGGGCAGAATTCTCGGAATGGGCGATGTACTTACCTTAATAGACAAGGCGGCAGAAAACATCACAGAAGAGCAGGCAAGAAAATATCAGAAAAAATTTGAAGAAAACAGTTTCACGCTTGACGATTATTTAGAGCAATTTGAAAGTATGAAAAAGATGGGAGGCATTTCTCAGGTGTTATCAATGATACCGGGGCTTGGCGCAAAGGCAAAAATTGCCGCAAACAGCGTTGACGAGAAAAAAATAGGCAAAATCAAAGCTATAATACAGTCTATGACTAAGGAAGAAAGAATGCGCCCGCAGATACTTTCCGCAAGCAGAAAGAGAAGGATAGCCGCAGGCAGTGCAACGCAGGTTCAGGATGTAAACCAGCTACTTAATCAGTACGAACAGACAAACAAAATGATGAAACAATTCAAGGGAAAGAAAAGGTTTCCTTTTTGAAGAAAAACTAAAATAAAAAACTACGGAGGTTAAATTTATGGCAGTAAAAATGAGGCTTACAAGATTAGGAGCGAAAAAAGCGCCCTTTTACAGAATAATAGTAAGCGATTCAAGAAAGGCAAGGGACGGAGAATATATTGATAAAATAGGTCATTACAATCCGCTGAGTCAGCCTGTGGAAATTAAGATTGACGAGGAAAAGGCAAAAAAATGGCTTGCAAGAGGCGTTCAGCCTACGGAAACAGTTAAATCTCTGCTAGTCAGAAATGGCGTTTTGCCAAAATCTGAAAAGCTGTCTCCTTCAAGAACAAAGACAAAGAAAAAGAAAACCGAATAACAATTAAGGGAGGCAAAAAATGGTAGAACTTGTTGAATTTATATTATCTAATATAGTAACCAATAAAGAAAAGCTTTCGGTAACCGAAAAAGAGGACGAGCAAGGAGCGGTAATAACTATACTTGCCGCACCCGAAGATATGGGAAAAATTATCGGCAAGCAGGGCAGAATCGCTAAGGCAATAAGGACAATTGTAAAGGCTGCTGCTGTCGGAAAAAACAATAAATACTTTGTGGAAATTAAAGACAGCGAGTAATATTTACGCAAGGTAAAACCTTTTAATATTATGGATAAAATAATTATAGGCGAAATAGCCAAAGCTCACGGCATAAAGGGCGCATTAAAGATAAAACCCTTAACTGACGATATAATACGCTTTAAAGATTTAACTGCGGTTTATATTCAGGGTGAGCAAAATAAAAGGGTGGTACAAAGCTGCGTTATAGGCGGCGGCAGCATCCTTTTATTTTTAGAGGGCATAAACACCCGAAACGATGCCGAAATTTTTAAGGGAAAGCAAATATTAATCGAATACTGCGATGCAGTGGATTTAAAAAAAGGGCAGTATTTTATTAAGGATGTTATTGGCTGTGAAATGTTTGACCAAAGCGGCAAAGTCTTAGGCAAAGTAACCGATGTTTTAACGCACGGAGCTGCTGATATTTTTGTGGTTTGCGGCGGTAAAAATTTTATGATACCGTATGTTTTCGGTTTGTTCAGCGAAATTGACACAATTCAAAAAAAAATTATCGTAATAAATAAGCGCTTTGACGAGGTTGTCTGTTATGAAGATTGATGTGCTTACGCTATTTCCGAAAATGTTTAATGCGCTTAGTTACAGTATAACGGGCAGGGCGTTGGAAAAAGGTTTGCTTAGCCTTACTGTTACCGATATTAGGCAGTTCAGCAAAAATAAGCATAAAAAATGCGACGATTACCCTTACGGCGGCGGCAGCGGCATGGTTATGAGCGTTCAGCCCCTTTATGATGTGGCTAAGTTTATAGACGCAGGGCATAAAGCGCACAGAATATATCTTTCCCCCAAGGGTAAAAGGCTTGACCAGCAAACGGTTATAAGGCTGTCTGAAATGCCCCGCCTGATGCTGATATGCGGCAGGTACGAGGGCGTTGACCAAAGGGCGATAGATTTGCTTGCCGATGAAGAAATTTCTATCGGCGATTATGTACTTACGGGAGGGGAATTGCCCGCAATGGTTCTTATAGACAGTGTAAGCAGGCATATTCCCAATGTT
>JAQVSX010000121.1 GCA_028700355.1 Clostridia bacterium | reverse complement strand
CGTCTATATGGCAATGATAGTCAATAATAGGCTGCTCTTTTGCAAAGCTGTAAAGCTCCTTTGCAAGCGGTGATTTTAACAAAATATCGTCATTTAAAAAGTTCATAACAAAAAGTTCTCCTTTTATTTTAAGTTTCTCTTATTATTAATTTAAAATCTGTTTTGTAATCGGTTTGCGCTTTGCCGTCTGTAAAATAACTGTTGATATTTTTTGCGGTAAACTCGGCAAGCTTTTGAACATTGTTTTCTAAACTGGTAAGGCGGGGAGATGTGCAGCAGGCAATTAAAGAATTGTTATAGCCGATTACCGAAAGTTTTTCGGGTACTGCTATGCCAAGTTTTGCCGCCGCCGTCAGCGCCGCCGCCGCAAGTAAATCGTTTGCGCAAATTACGGAATCTGTGTCGTTTTCGCTTAAATGCTTTTGTATTACCTGAGAAATAATGTTTAAGTCTGCTCCGCATTTTATAACAGAGCTGTTGCTTATGCAAAATTCCCGTACGGCGCTATTAAAGCCGCAGAGCTTTTTATTGCTGCCGTATGTATCTACATCGTAAACAAATAGCAGTTTTTGTCTGCCTAAATTAAAAAGATGTTTTACACATTCCCGTATTGTAAGGCTTTCGTCACAGTAGGCGCAGTGTATATTTTTTCCGTAAACCTGCGCATTTATTATAAAAACGGGCAAATGCTTTGCGGCATTTTGTATAACGGATTCGCTCTTTCCCGCAAATACAGAGCCAATAAATATTATCGCATCAGCTTTTTTTGTAATAAGCATATCGACGGATTTTTGCATTTGCTGTCTGCTTTCGCCGGTGCAGCTTAGTATTATGTCATAGCCGCAAATGCTAAGTTCCCTTTCCAGTACGGCAACGGCTTTTGTGTAATACATATCTTCAATATTATAGCAGACTATTCCGACAAGCTTTAACGGTGCGCCGTTAGAAAGATTTTGAGCGGTGCGGCTGGGATAATAGTTTTCGTCCTGTATTACGGTAAGTATTTTCTGCCTTGTAGCCTTGCCGACATAGCCCGAATTGTTTATTGCACGAGATACTGTCGCAATTGATACACCCGCTTTTTTTGCAATGTCGTAAATGTTCATTCTGCCTTTATCCTAATTGACATATAAGTAAAAATATGCTAATATAAATTTATTATAAATGTGTAAGCGCTTACACATATTTTATCACAGTAATATAATTATATCAAGCGTAAAGGTCAAAAATAATGAAAAATTTAAACAGAAAATCAATGAATTTAGTCAATGATTATCCCGAAAAAGTGCTTATGTTCGGTGAAGGCAATTTTTTAAGGGCGTTTGCCTGTTTTATTATTGATAAGCTTAACCGAAAGGGTTACGGCGGATATGTAACAGCGCTACAAGGCATAGAAAAAGGTCTTTGCAATATTATTAACGCTCAAGACGGATTATATACCGTAATAGAAAGGGGAATGGAAAAGGGAAATATTACAGAGCGTTTCAATATAATTTCCTGCCTTAAAAGGTGCGTCAATCCCTATACCGATTACAACGCATATTTAAGTATGGCGGAAAACCCCGATTTGCAGGTTGTTATATCTAATACGACGGAATTCGGCATTTGCTATGCAGAAAATGAAGACAAGGATAGATTAATTCATAAAAATTTTCCCGCAAAGCTAACGCATTTGTTATATAACAGATATAAATTTTTTGGCGGCGACAGCGGCAAAGGGCTTGTTATTCTGCCCTGCGAGCTTATAGACAAAAATGGCGATAAGCTCAAAGAAATTGTTTTCAGGTATGCGCATGAATGGGGTTTGGAAAGCGGCTTTACAGACTGGCTTTGCGGCGCTAATATTTTCGCTAACACCCTTGTAGACAGAATTGTTTCCGGCTATCCTAAAAATGAAGCAAAGCAGTTATGCCAAAAGATTGGATATTACGACGATTTGCTTGATGTGTGCGAGCCTTTTTTGCTTTGGGTGATAGAAGGCGATAAAAAAATACTTGACATATTACCGCTGTATGGCTGCGGGCTTGATATAGTTATAACAGACGATTTAACGCCCTACCGCACAAGAAAGGTAAGGATTTTAAACGGAGCGCATACTATGAGCGTGCTTGCAGGGCATATTTGCGGCTTTGAAACCGTAGAGCAGCTTGTAAACGATAAAGTGTTTAATAAATTTATGATAAACGGCATATTTGAAGAGATAATACCGTCCTTTGAGGGCGATAAACTTGCAGAGTATGCAAACGATGTTATAGAAAGGTTTAAAAACCCGTATTTAAACCATAAACTGCTCAGCATTAGCCTTAATTCCGTATCTAAATTTAAGACAAGGGTGCTGCCTTCTATTAAGGATTATATTAAAAAATATGACAAAGCTCCGAGACTTCTCAGCTTTTCGCTTGCGGCGCTGATTGAGTTTTATAAACGGGGCATAGGAAAATTTGTAAGCGACGAAAAGCAGTATTTAGATGTACTTTCCGATATATTCGGCGCAGGATTAAGCGAAGGGCAGACAGTAAAGGCAGTGCTTGGCAGCGAGCTGCTTTGGGGGGAAGATTTGACGGCAATTAAACATTTGGAAAAATCCGTGGCAGACTGTTACAGCTTAATAAATAAAAAAACAATGGCGCAAGCGGTAAAGGAAATATTATGAACAGAAAATCTTTTTTTGTAATAGCGGACGGCGACAATACAGCGGTTGCTTTAAAACCGCTTGTTAAGGGTGAAAAGGTTACTGCGGGAAAGCGGCAGATTGTCATTAAGGAAAATATCCCTGAAAATTTTAAGTTTGCGATTGCAGACATAAAAAAGGGTGAAAAGGTAATAAAATACGGCTGGCAGATAGGTATTGCGATTAAGGATATAAGCGGCGGCAGCATAGTACATTCTCATAATTTAAAATCCGCTTTGGGCGGGCAGACCGAATATGATATAAATATAAACTGCCAAACCAAAGGCAATGCATTTTCGGATAAAACCTTTGACGCTTATGTAAGGCAGGATGGCGGCATAGGCGTAAGGAACGATATTTTTATTATTCCCACAGTGGGCTGTGTAAACGATATCTGCCAAAAAATAGCGGATACCGCCGCCGCACAGACGGGCTGTAAGGATATTTTTGCATATAAGCACCCTTACGGGTGTTCGCAGCTTGGCGGCGACCATTTAAATACACAGCTTATATTAAAGGGCTTGGCGCTGCACCCTAACGCAGGCGGGGTATTGGTCGTATCGCTGGGTTGCGAAAACAACACGCTCAGCGAATTTAAAAAGGTGCTGGGCAGCTTTGACAAACAAAGAATAAGGTTTTTAACGGCGCAAAAAAGCAAGGACGAAATTGCCGAGGGCGTTAATTCGGTAAAAGAGCTTGTAAAAATATGCAAAAAAGACAAAAGACAGCCTGTTAATATTTCCAAACTGACTATCGGCTTAAAGTGCGGCGGCTCGGATGCGTTATCGGGCATTACCGCAAATCCGCTTGTAGGGGCGGTTTCGGATAAAATTGTAGCTATGGGCGGCAGCGTTATTATGACGGAAGTTCCCGAAATGTTCGGCGCTGAGCAAATTTTAATGGCAAGGAGCATAGACAGCGGCATTTATAAAAAAATAATAGATATG
>JAQVSX010000120.1 GCA_028700355.1 Clostridia bacterium | reverse complement strand
GTTGCCGATGTGGTCTTGCCGCGAACAGCTCCTCAAAGAGCTCTTACTGCTTGGGCGATCTAATTGAACGTGCGCTCGACCATTCCCATTAACATCGCGTTCGAGGACGACCTCAGCGGAGAGGTTATCGCAAAGATGATCCTTTGTTCTGGGAAACCTTATCAGATCGGCCATTGCTTTTCGCGGGGATAGAGGCTTTGAAAACCGTAACCCAAAAAAAGATAACAAAAATGTTATACCCAAATATTACAGGGAATCACCTGAAACTACTCCCAAAAACAGAGGATTTGAAGAGTATAAACCCAAAAAAGACAACAACAATAATCTGCCCAAATATAAAAGGGAAAAGCCCGATGCCACGCCTAAAAGCAAAGGCTTTGAAAACCGTAACCCAAAAAGAGAATATAAAAGCCCTAAAAACAGGGATTTACCCGTAAAACCCTTTCCTCGCCCCCCGAGGGGACACGGCAAATGGCAGCGCCCCCCCAATAATGGCAAGGCAATTCCCGGCCCTGTAAGCGCTGCGGAGTTAAACTCTGCAAACGCAAAAGCCGCTTATTTAATGGATTACGGCAGTAAAAAGATTATGTTTGCCCAAAACGAAAACAAGCGTTTTCCCATAGCGTCTATGTGTAAAATTATGTCTCTTATATTGATATACGAAAAAATTGACCAAGGTAAATTCAAAGAAGAAGATATAATCACAGTAAGCGAACAGGCTTCGGGTATGGGAGGCTCTCAGGTATTTTTAGAGACAAACGGAAAATATAAAATAGGCGACCTTATCAAAAGTATTGTAATTTCTTCCGCAAACGATTCCACAGTAGCGATGGCGGAACATATTGCGGGCAGCGAGCAGGGCTTTGTTGTGCTTATGAATAAGAGGGCAAAGGATTTAGGACTAAATGACACCAATTTTACAAACTGTACAGGATTGCCGCAGCCGGGTCAATATTCTTCCGCAAGAGATTGCGCATTTATGCTCTGCGAGCTTATCAACCATAAAAACTACTTTAATTACAGCAGAATATGGATGGATAAAATGATTCACTCTGCGGGAAGGGAAACAGAAATGACTAACACAAACAAGCTTGTGCGCTTTTACAAAGGCTGCGACGGAGGGAAAACGGGTTATACCTCAGAGGCAATGCATTGCGTAACCGTTACGGCTCAAAGGGAAGGTATGCGCCTTATCAGCGTTATAATAGGTGCAGAAAGTAGTAAAGTGCGTTTCGGTGAGGCAAGCAAACTGCTTAATTACGGTTTTGCAAACTATCAGAGTATGCCGATTATAAAATCAGATACTTTGCTTGAAATTGAGCTTGAAGTAAAAGGCGGCAAACAAAAAGCCCTAACATTGCAGGCTGAGGAAGATTTTTCTTATCTGACAAAAAAGTTTGACAGTATAAACTACGGCATAGACTACAATCTGCCTAAAAATATTTCCGCTCCGATAAAAAAGGGCGATGTTGTAGGTAAATTATCCGTCGTTATAGACAATCAGGTTTTAAAGGAAATCAATATTTTAGCCGCCTGTGATATAGATTGCAAGACTTACGCAGACGCATTGGGAGATATTTTGCATTGCTGGTAAAGGCATTTTAACAGTTTGGGCGCATAATTGTTTTTATGCGCCTTAAAAAAAGTTATTGACATCTGTAATTTATGCTGATAAAATATTAACATTCTAATTAAGGAAAGATTTATGCAAATGAATTACAGAGAAACATTAAAGGTTAACAATAGCGGCAATTTAGAAATTGGCGGCGCAGACTGTACTAATCTCGTTAAACAGTACGGAACTCCGCTTTATGTGCTTGACGAAAAGCATATAAGCGATATGTGCGCCGTTTACGCAAATTCTTTAAAAGAGTATTACGGCAGCGGAAAAGCGCTTTACGCTTCTAAGGCTTTGTGCTGCAAGGCAATATACAGCATTGTAAGAAAATATGGCTTAGGAGCCGATGTTGTTTCAGGCGGTGAGCTTTTTACCGCTCTTGCGGGCAAAATGGATGCCAAAGACATATATTTTCACGGCAACAACAAAACAGAACAAGAAATTATTTATGCACTTGAAAGCGGAGTCGGCACGATAGTACTAAACGGCGAAGAGGTGGATTTTTTAAACGATATTTGCGGCAGACTTGGCAAAAAATGCGATGTGCTTTTAAGGGTAAACCCCGGAGTAGAGGCACATACGCACCACTACATACAAACTGCAAAAACAGATTCAAAATTCGGCGTTTCTGTAAGCGATGCGGCTGATATCGTAAGCGATATTATGCAAAAGGAAAATTTAAACCTTAAAGGCTTTCATTGTCATATAGGCTCTCAGATATTTGAAATAAAACCCTTTTTGGTTGCGATAGACATATTGTTTAAATTTATTGACGAGGTTAAGCGCAGTCTTGGCTTTATAACAAAAGAGCTTAACTTGGGCGGCGGATACGGCATATGGTATGCCGAGGGCGACAAAGCCGCCTCATTAGACGATTATAAAGACTTTGTAAAACAAATTTCCGATTGCGTAAAACAAAATATCGAAAAATACAATGTAGAAAAACCTTATCTTGTATTAGAGCCGGGTAGGTCTATTATAGGCGAAGGCGGCATAACGCTTTATACCGTCGGCGGCGTTAAAGACATTAAGGGTATAAAAAAATATGTAAGCATAGACGGGGGAATGACTGACAATCCCCGCTATATACTTTATCAGGCTAAATACAGCGCATTGCTTGCTAACCGTGCCGATGAAATGCCTTCGGAAACGGTATCAATTGCAGGCAAATGCTGCGAAAGCGGTGATTTGATTGCCGAAAATATAAAACTTCCGCCCGCAAAAAGAGGGGATATTTTGGCTGTATTTTCTACCGGCGCATACAATTATTCTATGGCAAGCAATTATAACAGAAACGCCGTTCCGCCCGTAGTGCTTTGCAAGGACGGAAATTCACGTCTGATAGTAAAGCCTCAAAGCTATAAAGATATGGCGAGAAACGATTTGGATTATTAGAGCTTCCCTAATAAGCAATTGCATTGATATCAGCCGTAAGGCATAAGGTTATTGCCGTTTATATTTGATTTTAAACGGCAATTAATATATAATAATGTAAACAAATATATCGGAGACGCAATGTCAGGAGTTTTAAAATTATTTTCAGATGGACAATTTATAGAAGCGCTGCTATTTATTATTGCAGCCGTATTTTCTATTATGCTGCACGAGCTTGCACACGGATATGCCGCAGTAAAAAACGGCGATTTAACGCCGAGAATTGCAAACAGATTAAATTTTAACCCCTTAAACCATTTTGACCCGATAGGTTTCGGAATGTTTTTATTTATCGGTTTCGGCTGGGCAAAGCCCGTTCCCATAAACCCCAACAATTTCAACAATTACCGAAAGGGGCTTTTTCAGGTTTCAATTGCCGGCGTTGCTCTTAATTATTTAATTGCCTTTGTATCGTTTCCGTTATTTTCAGTTTTTTCTTCACAGTTATTTTCAACGGGAAGCATTGTTTTTTACTATTTGTTTTGGTTTTTCAGTATTATGTTTTCGTTAAATTTAATTTTATGCGTGTTTAATTTATTGCCTGT
>JAQVSX010000119.1 GCA_028700355.1 Clostridia bacterium | reverse complement strand
TCTTATGTCCAGAGTATATGAAAAGCCTTTTGAAGTAATTTCGGTAGATTATGACAGCGTTCCCGATACTTACGAAATGGCCGAAAAACATACTTTTAGCTTAAACGGTTGCAGAATAGGCTTTGATGCCGGCGGCAGCGACAGAAAGGTTTCTGCAGTGGTTGACGGCAAGACCGTTTACAGTGAAGAGGTGCTTTGGCTTCCCAAAATTAACCCTGACCCCGAATATCACTACAATGAAATATTAAAATCATTTAAGGCGGCGGCGGAGCGTATGCCCCGTGTAGATGCGATAGGTATTAGTTCGGCTGGTATATACATAAACAATCAGGCAAAGGTTGCATCTTTGTTTATGAGCGTTCCTGACGATGTTTTTGATAAAAGGGTTAAAAACATATATATAGATGCCGCTAAACAGTTTGGCGATATTCCCTTAAAGGTGGCAAATGACGGCGATGTTACCGCACTTGCGGGAGCAATGTCGCTTAATACCAATAAGGTGCTGGGTATAGCAATGGGTACGAGCGAAGCCGCGGGATATGTCGACGGCGGCGGCTGTATTAGGGGCTGGCTTAACGAGCTTGCTTTTGTCCCCGTTGACTTTAACGAAAGCGCTTTGATAGACCCGTGGAGCGGTGATATCGGCTGCGGCGTAAATTATTTTTCTCAGGATGCAGTTATAAAACTTGCAGGGCTTTGCAATCTTGAATTAGATGGCGACACGCCCGCTAAAAAGCTTAAAAGCGCACAGCAAATGCTTGAAAACGGAGTGCAAAAAGCACAGTGGATATTTGAAGATATCGGCACATATCTTGCTCATTCGCTCGCTTATTATTTTAAGTTTTACGATGCCGAGCAAGTGCTTATTTTAGGCAGGGTTTCTAGCGGTAAGGGCGGCGATATAATAATAAATACCTGCAACAAAACCTTAAAAGAGCTTTATCCCCAGACGGCAAAAAAAGTTAAGATTAATTTACCTGACGAAAAGTCAAGGCGTGTAGGGCAATCAATAGCTGCTGCAAGCCTGCCGATTATTTAAAAGGGAATCTCTAAATAGCCCCTGAATATAATTTTACTAAAAATTAATTGTCGTTTATTCGTAAATTTGCGGGCAGTAATATATATACATTATATATTGTTGCCGATTTCAAATATCGCAGAAAAAACTGCGATAATACAAATATCGCAGAAAAAACTGCGATAATACAAATATCGCAGAAAAAACTGCGATAATACAAATATCGCAGAAAAAACTGCGATTTTTTATTGACAAATAAAATTTTTATTAGTAATATTATAATATGTATTATGCGATTATAGCAGATATAGTAAGTTCTAAAAAAATTATAGACAGAAACGCCGTGCAAATAAAGTTGCAAGGTGTGCTTGACTATGTTAACGATAAGTATGCAAACGAGATAACTTCAAAATTTTGTATAACAATTGGGGACGAGTTTCAGGGTATTCTGTCAAAATGTAAATACTTGTTTGAAATCATAACATTTATAGAAGTGTCTATGTATCCCTTAATGCTAAGGTTTTCGGTAAATTATGACGAAATTCAAACAGAAATAAATCCTCAGCTTTCCATAGGCAGCGACGGCCCGGCATGGTGGCATGCCCGCACAAACCTTGAAGAATTAAAGCAAACATTCGGCAAAGGTCTGAAAGAACAGACCAATATTATTGTTACAAATAAATTAATTAAAAACGCTATGTCGCAGCTTACAGAACTTATCAACATTACTTTAACTCTAACCTGCGTAATTAAATATAAATGGAAGCAAGAACATATAAATATTGTTAAAAACATAATGAAAAAATTTGGTTTAAGAAGTAATATTGTGCAGAAAAAGGTTGCCGATGAGCTTAATTTACAATTGAAAGATTTAAATAAAAAACTTAAAACATCAAGATATTTTGACTATTCAATGGCACTGGAAAAAATTACAGAAGTTTTGGAGGTTTTTAATTGAAATGACAGAGATTTTATTGGTTATGATTATTGTTCATCTGCTTGGTGATTTTTATTTTCAGTCTCGTAAAATGTCTTTGGAAAAAAAGGATAAAATTTCATCGCTTATTATACACGGCGGAATTTATCTTTTTATAACTTTACTGCCATTTATCCGCTATAATTTTAATATATATGTACTTATAATAGGTATGGTTATAGGTATTTCACATTTTTTAATTGATTTACTTTTATTTTATATTAAAAAAATTCAAAAATTTTCTGCTTGTGAAGATAAATTCTTTATTATCGACCAAATTATTCATATTGCAATAATAATAATTACCGTTAAATTATTTAATAATAACTTAAACGATATAAATTATCAATCTTTATTGGGCGTTGATTTTGGCGTACTACAATGGATTGCCGCTCTTTTATTTGCGGGTAAGCCGGCAAACATCGCATTTAAAAAGCTGTTCAATAAATACAGACCTACTCCGGAAAACATAAGTCAGGATAATGATAAAGATAGCGGGCAGAAAGTTAAAAATTCAAGCCGCCAATATGCCGGCGCAATAATAGGTATTCTTGAAAGGATACTTACACTGATACTCATATCTGTTTATGCATATGCAGGTATAGGGCTTATACTTACAGCAAAATCAATTGCCCGTTATGATAAAATCTCTAAAAATCCTCAATTTGCCGAATATTATCTGATAGGTACACTGTCAAGCATATTATTTATGATAGGGGCTTATCTTGCTATATTCGTACTGTTATAATACTTAAAATTTAAAAAATAAAAAGGAAAAAGCCACATGTATATTTCAAAAAAATTTATCAGCGCAACAAAACAATACTGCACTTACGAAAACCATTTACCCGCGCCTTATATGCGCAGAATTTTTAATATTTCTTCTGACGTAAAAACAGCGCAAATAACTATATGCGGACTTGGCTTTTATGAATTATTTTTAAACGGAAAGCGCATAACAAGAGGGCTGCTTTCCCCTTATATTTCCAACCCCGACGATATAATATTTTACGATTTATATAATATAGAAAACCAGCTAAAGCAGGGCGAAAATGTTATTGGCATTATACTCGGCAACGGAATGCAAAATTCAATGGGGGGCTGGGTATGGGAATTTGATAAGGCGGCATGGCGCAGCGCACCCAAACTTGCGCTATGTTTAGAAGTTGACGGCAAAATTATTTTAGAAGCAGACAATAGTTTTAAAACTTATCCGTCACCCATAATATTTGACGATTTAAGAGCGGGCGAACATTTTGATGCCAATAAGCAAATTGATAACTGGGCAGATATAGGCTTTGACGACAGCGGTTGGGAAAATGCCGTTACTGCCGAATGTCCCAAAGGAATAACCTCGATAAGCGATATACCTCCCGTAAATCAAAAACAAAAAATAAAATGCCTCAAAATAATAAAAAATGACGGCGGCTATATATACGATTTCGGCGTAAACGATACGGGCTTATGCGAGCTTAACATAAACGGCATAAAGGGGCAGCAGATTGAATTATGTTACGGAGAGTATTTAAGCGAAAAAGGCGTTGACAGGACAAATTTAATATTGCAAAATACAGACCTAAATTATATGCAGAGAGATATATATATATGCAAAGAGGGTATGCAAAGC
>JAQVSX010000118.1 GCA_028700355.1 Clostridia bacterium | reverse complement strand
GCCCGCCTTGCCCTTAGATGCCTTAATTTCGCTGCCGCTGTCTGTTACGCTGCGCCTGAATTTTCTTACTATTGTATCGGCATCGTCGTCAAGTGAAATATAAGCGTTTATGTTTTCGTCTGACTTGCTCATTTTAACAAGGGGGTTTGCAAGGCTCATTATTTTGCCTCCCCTTTTGCTTATGTAAGGCTGCGGAACGGTAAATGTAGGGCTGTACCTTGCGTTAAACCTTTCTGCAATATCCCTTGTAATTTCAAGATGCTGTTTCTGGTCTGCGCCGACAGGTACTATATCAGCCATATACAGCAGTATATCAGATGCCATAAGTACTGGGTAATTCATAAGCCCCATATTTATATTATCGGAATGAACTTTGCTCTTGTCCTTAAACTGCGTCATGCGGGATATCTCTCCCACATACGCTATGCAGTCAAGCACCCATGTAAGCTCTGCGTGGGCAGGCACATGGGATTGTATAAACAGTATGCTTTTATCGGTGTCAATTCCGCAAGCTAAACATAGCGCCGCAAGCTCTATTGTGTTTTTACGCAGCACAGACGGCGTTTGCTTTACCGTTATGGAATGCATATCTACCACGCTAAAAATGCAGTCGTATTCCTCCTGCATTTTTACCCAATTTGATATAGCTCCTATATAATTGCCTATGGTTATTATTCCTGTGGGCTGTATGCCCGAAAATAACCTCTTTTTTTGCTGCTCCATATATGTCCCTTTAAAATAATTGTTAGTCTGCAAATTTTAATACTGTTTCGTTTACTTCGTCGGTGCTTATTATCTGTTTAAACCTTTGCGGCTTTGTTTTCAATTCCATAATTTTTTCAGGTAAATCGAGCGCAGTTTTTTTATAAAGTTTTTTTGCCGACCTGAACGAATCTCCACAATAGTCTCCGGTGATAGAAAACAAAACATCCTGCGGAAATTTGTAGGGGCTTGCAGTCGATATTATTACCGTCTTTGCAGATTTTTCATAGTCTTTTTTATACTTATTATATACGCTTACCGCAACGCCTGTATGAGGGTCAAGCGGATAACTGTATTCGTCAAAAAAGTCCTGTATGGTTTCTATAGAATCGTCCTCGTCGGAATAGTTGGCATAAAACAGCTGTTTTGCCTTTCCTCTCTCCTCATCGGTTATATGATATCTGCCCTCACTGTAAAGTGCGTTTATTCTTTCCGAGGTAAGCTTGTCATCCTGCTCGCTTAAATAAAACAACAGCCTTTCAAGATTGCTTGATATGAGTATATCCATAGACGGAGAAATTGTCTTGAAAAAGGGCCTTTTTATATTGTACTCGCCCTTTCTGAAAAAGTCCGTCAAAACATTGTTGGAATTGGAAGCGCATATAAGCTTATCTATGGGCAAACCCATTTGCTTAGCATAATAGCCGGCAAGTATGTTGCCAAAATTGCCCGTTGGCACGCAAAAGTTTATTTTTTCGCCTTCTGAAATCTGTTCTTCGCCCAGCATATCAAGATAGGCAGATATATAATATACTATCTGCGGCAAAAGCCTACCCCAATTAATCGAGTTTGCAGACGACATACTGTAACCTTTGCTTTTCAGGTTTTCTATTACTTTGCTGTCGTTAAACGTCTGTTTAACGCTGTTCTGGCAATCGTCAAAATTTCCCTTTATGCCAAAAACATTAACATTTTTGCCTTCCTGCGTTATCATTTGAAGTTTTTGCATATTGGAAACGCCGTCCGAAGGATAAAAAACGCATATTTTAGTGTCGTCCACATCCTTAAAACCTTCAAGCGCAGCTTTGCCTGTATCTCCGCTGGTGGCAACGAGTATTAAGGTTTTATCTTTTATATTCAGGTGCTGTTTAGAAAGCGAAAGTAAATGTGGCAATACAGTCAGCGCCATATCTTTAAACGCTAATGTAGGACCGTGCCACAATTCAAGCATAAAAAGTTTTTTGTCTATCTTTACTATAGGCGCGGCATCCTCTCCGAACTGCAAATATGCTTTTTTTGCACACGCAAGTAACTGCTCAAATGAAAATTCCGTCAAATATAAATTCATTATATATGCCGCTCTTTCGCAGTAATCCATTTCGAGCAATTTTTTAATGTCGCCGCCGCTTAGCTTGGGTATACTCTGTGGAACAAACAGTCCACCTTCATCTGATATTCCGCTTACTATCGCAGATGCACCCGAAATCTTTTTAGTTTTATCTCTGGTGCTTGTATATAACATATTGACCTCCTACGGGCTATTGCATAAATTATTGACAGGTTACAGATAAATTATTATGTTTTGAGAAAAGAAAGGTTATTATTTAAATATCTAATTAAAATTGGAAGATTTTAATTGCTGTAAACTATTTATACTTATCCCAAACAGAAACTATATAAAATTTCCGTATTCTTTATTTAAAATAAAAATAAACCGCATTTTTATTCACGCGGTTTATTATATCATAAAAAGACTGATTTGTCATTGTTTGAAATGTTAATTTACGTAATTTTTAATATATTGGGGTAAATTATCGTAATCTGAGCTTATTGTGAGTATAAAATTGATATTTTCGTATTTATTAAGCACATCAAACAGCGGTTGCATTTGGTCTATGTTTATTTTTGATATCCTTGCCGCTCCGTCTATGAAGATATATTCTATGTCATGGTCATTTGCTATTATTCCCTTAACAAAACCTATAAAGCTCTGCAAGTCTGTTATATTGTAATCGTCTGCCATTATATATCTGATTTGATGGGGTATCTGATAAATATGGTCTTTAGAATTGGTAATATAGATTAAAGTTCCCTTTGCGCTGTTTATTGCATTTACTGCTTTGTCTAACAATGCCTTTGTTTTCCCCGAACCTTTGGGCCCGTACACAATAGATATCATTTTGAAGTTACCTCCCAAAATATTTATATATTTATTATATTACCCTGCCGCACCAATGTCAATACATAATTAAAAAAGATTTAGTCTTTAATATCGTTTGCAAATTTTTCTATTTTGTTCAAACCCTCTTTTATGTCTTCAAGCGATATAGCGTAAGACAGCCTCAAATAATCATCTGCGCCGAAAGCAATGCCGGGAACGGCAGCCACCCCGTAATCAAGCAGTTTTTCGGTAATGTCCAAAGAGCCTTTAAGCACTTCTCCCTTTACCGTCTTTTTGCCTTTAAGCTTTGAAATATTAAGCATTACATAAAATGCGCCGTCGGGTTTAAAACAGCTTAAATTTTTTATCGAATTAATCTTATCGACCATATAATCCCTGCGCTGCCTGAATATGCTTACCATACTGTCTGTAAACTCATTCCCCTTAGCACTGCTGAGTGCAACCTCTGAAGCGTATTGCGCAATAGAATTGGCATTTGATGTCATATGGCTTTGTACTGCGCTTACGGCAGAGGCGATTTCGGCGGGAGCGGCTATATAGCCTATTCTCCAACCCGTCATCGAATAGCATTTTGACAAGCCGTTTACCAATACAGTCTTATCGTAAAGCTCCCTACTTAGCTGCGCTATTGAAATATGCTTGCAGCCGTAAACTAATTTTTCATAAATTTCGTCTGATATTATATAAATATCTCTGCCTGAGAGCACCTTGCCTAACTGCGCAAGTTCCTTTTCTGAATATACCGCT
>JAQVSX010000003.1 GCA_028700355.1 Clostridia bacterium | reverse complement strand
TATGATAGACCTTGCTCATAAATTGGGTGTTCCCGATGTGTTTATTGAGGAAGAGGTAAAAGCCGGCGGAATAGGTGCAGGCCTCGATATTTACAGCTCGAACGGCTCTATGGTTATCGATATCGGCGGCGGCTCTACTGATATAGGCGTTTTGTCGTTAGGTGATATAGTTGTAAGCGAATCAATCAGAATAGCCGGAAATTATTTTGATAACGAAATAATAAATTATGTTCAGTACACTCACGGACTTCTGATAGGTAAGGTAACGGCAAGAAAGGTAAAAGAAACGATATCTACATTAAGGGATGATATTAAAAAAGACGAAGAAAGGTCTATTAATGTAAACGGAAGGGATTTATTATCAGGTCTTCCACGCAAAATAATTGTTTACGAAAGCGAGATAAGAGATGTTTTGCAGGCACCTTTTGCTACAATATCAAATGTTGTATTAAAGGTATTGCAGCAGACTCCCGCAGAATTATCTTCCGATATCATTGAAAACGGAATATTAATCAACGGCGGCTGCGCACTTATCGACGGCATAGATTATTTTTTCAATAAGCAGGTTGGCTTAAAGATTAATATCGCAAAAAATCCTTTAACTTCTATCGTAGAAGGGACAAGAGTTTTACTTAAAAACAGGGGTAACTATTTTGTTAAACCTATAGAATAATGGACATCCTCTTTTATATTTTATTATCGGTATTATGGTTTATTTTACTAATATTGTATTTTAAGGGAAGCGGTCAGAAAAACCTATTTCTGCAAAATACTATTAGTAAAATAAACAAGTTAATACCGTATAATTATTATTCTATATTTATTGAAGTTAGCAATCTTTATAAATATAGTCAATTTTATGATGTTACCATTAGTGGTAACATTATGTTTAATATCTACAATGATTTGCAAAAAAAATACGGCAAAAAGAACACCTTTTTGTTTTCAAGCAATCAAATTGTAATGATATTGTCTTTTGATGAAGAAATAATCGGTAATATGCAGCTTAGGCATCAACAGCAAAGCCGTATTGCAGAAGATGTTATTAAATATATCGAAAATAAAAAATATATATTAAATAATTCTCAATATTATATAGCAAAATTGACGATAGGCACAGGCTCGGTAGGCACAATATTTAAAGAAACAGAGATGGATGAGGTTGTAAAGCTGTCGCACTTTGCTCAGCTTAAAGCTAAGGAAAAAGGCGAAAAAATTGTTATTGCCGATGAGCAGCTCAGAATAACAAAAAAGGATTCTGACAGCTTTTACAAAGAAATGGAAAAAGGCTTTGAGCTTGACCAGTTTACCCCGTTTTTTATGCCTATTATAAACCCTAAGACAATGAAAATATCAGGCTGCGAAAGTCTTGTCCGTTGGAGAAAGGATAAATACCGCATTATAGAGACATCAAAATTTTATGACATTGCCCTTGAAAAAAACCTTTTTGAAAAAATTGACATAAGGGTAATGGAAAAGACCTTTCAATGTTACCATTGCTGGAATAAGTTAAACTTTATCGGCAGCGATTTTTTTATTGCGTTTAACATGACATTAAAGACATTAGTCAATCTCGATATGGACGAATTTGAAAGTAATATAAAAAAATATAAGTTAATGCCGCATAATATTGAATTTGACGTATCGTTTAATGAAGGATTAACAAATAAAGAAATAGATAAAATTAAAGACTTAAAGGAAAAAGGATTTAAAATCGCCTATGACGAAAAGGACAGTAAAATATCGTTACAGCTTTTAAACGAGCTTGTATTTAATAAAATAAAAATAAATATTCCCGATAAAAATAATAGCAATAATTATTTAAAAATATTCAAAACATTAGTTAAAGTATCAAAATTATTTAAATACGATGTTATGGCAAAGCGCATAGAAACAAAGGAAGATTTAGAAGATGTTAAAAATATGAATGTAGATTTTGCGCAAGGCTATTATTTTTCCAAGCCGCTTGATGCGGATAATTTTGAAACATTTTTATATAAATATAAAAACGGAATAGGTTGATTGTTTAAATGAAATTACCACCCATAACAAAGCCGCTTAAACAAGTATTTTATGCGGCTTTTGTTGTGTAAAAAAAAGAATAAATGATATAATTATTTTTAAATTAAATATATTTTTCTTATAGCTTGGGGTAAAAAAATACAAAGAGAATTATAAATTTACTAAATAAAATACTAATAATATTATTACTAATATTATAATGTATAATAAAAAGGGAAACTTTAAATAGCCCCTTCGATAAATTTTGCGTAAATTTTTTCCTTAAATTTACCAATAAACGATTTAGCTAAACATACAGGGCTATATAGAGAAATTTCTAAATATTTTTTTGGAGGATATGCTAATTGATACCGCATAAAATCAGCATAGAGCAAACATTAGACAATTTAAAAAGCAACGAAAAAAAAGGGCTGACAAATCAAGAAGCTGAAATAAGGCTTCAAAAATACGGTTTAAACCAGACAGAGCAGAAAGGCAAAAAAACGCTGATAGCTTTGTTTTTAGAGCAGTTTAAAAATTTTATGGTAATAATTTTGCTTATTGCCGCAGCAGTATCCATACTTGCTACGCTGCTCAGCGGCGAAAATGATTGGCTTGAACCTATTGCCATAATATTAATAGTTATTTTAAATGCCGTATTGGGAATGATTCAGGAAAGCCGAGCCGAAGCGGCTTTAGATGCCTTAAAAAAGTTATCCGCCCCTGCGGCAAAAGTACTCAGAGAGGGCGAAGTGATAACATTAGATGCAAAAATGTTAGTTCCGGGAGATATAATTTTGCTTGAAGCAGGCGATTTTATACCTGCAGACGCAAGGCTTATAGAAAGCATTTCTTTAAAGAGCGAAGAAGCGTCATTAACGGGGGAATCCGTTCCGTCAGAAAAAGACAGCAGCGCAGAGTTAAATGAAGATACTCCGATAGGCGACAGAAAAAATATGGTATATTCGGGCTGCATAATAACATACGGAAGGGCAAAGGCGGTTGTTACCTCTACCGGAATGAATACCGAAATGGGTAAAATAGCAAGACTGCTAAGCTTAGCAAAGGAATCGCAGACACCGTTGCAGACAAAGCTTACCCGTTTAGGAAAATCATTGGGCATAATCGTTTTGTTAATCTGCGTTATAATATTCGGCGTGGGACTGATTGCCGCCGATAAAACATTGCCCATAGAAAAGAGAATAACGGAAATGTTTATGCTTGCAGTATCTTTGGCTGTTTCTGCAATACCCGAGGGGCTGCCTGCAATTGTAACGATAGTGCTTGCTGTCGGCGTGCAGAGAATGGTTCGCAAAAATGCTATAATCAGACGGCTTCCCGCTGTTGAAACATTGGGCAGCGCTTCTGTGATATGCTCTGATAAGACCGGTACTCTCACACAAAACCGCATGACGCTTGTTAAGGTTTACGACGGTGAAAAGATTATAGACATAACCAAAGAAAAAAATCAAAATGCCGAAAAGGTTTTATTGTACGGAGCTTTATGTTCCGACGGAGACGCTTACTTAAAAGGAGATGAGCTTGTACTTAAAGGCGACCCTACAGAAACGGCTATTTCGGCGGCATTGCTTACGCATTTTGATAAATCCAAAAGGCAGGCAGACAATCTTTATCCCCGAAAGGGAGAACTGCCCTTTGATTCTCAAAGAAAGCTGATGACAACAATAAATTTAATTGACGGCAGACTTTACGCTATAGTTAAGGGAGCACCCGATATAATAATTTCCAAATGTAACAATATTGACGAAAACGCCGTATTAAAGGCAAATTCCGCAATGGCAAAAGAGGCATTAAGGGTGCTTGGTGTGGCTTATAAGCCGCTTGACGAAATGCCTGAAAAAATAACAACAGAAAATATGGAAGAGGGACTTACATTTTTGGGGCTTATGGGAATGATTGACCCGCCCCGTGAAGAAGCTTTTCAAGCAATAAAGGTTTGCCGCAAGGCAGGTATCAAGGTAATTATGATAACGGGCGACCATTTAGAAACTGCCGAGGCAATAGCAAAACAGCTTAATATTTTAGATGATAACACCTTATCGATAGAAGGCAGAGAGCTTTCTAAATTAAGCGATGACGAGTTTGAGAGGGATATAGAAAAATACAGCGTTTACGCAAGGGTATCACCCGAAGATAAAATAAGAATTGTAAAGATGTGGCAAAAAAAGAACATGGTTGTCGCTATGACGGGCGACGGCGTTAATGACGCCCCTGCCTTAAAAGCGGCAGACATCGGCTGTGCTATGGGCATTACGGGTACGGACGTTGCAAAGGGAGCAGCCGCAATGACTTTAACAGATGACAATTTTGCTACGATAGTATCGGCGGTAAAGGAAGGCAGGGGAATATATGCCAACATAAAAAAATCTATTATGTTTTTACTGTCATGTAATTTAAGCGAAGTACTGGTCATTTTTATTTCAATAATAACGGTGTTTGCTTCGCCCCTTACTCCGATTATGCTCTTATGGATAAACCTTGTTACAGACAGCCTTCCCGCTTTGGCACTCGGTATGGAGCCCATAGAAGAAAACATTATGACAGAAATGCCCCGCAAAAAAGAAGAGAGTTTATTCAGCGAGGGATACGGTATAAACGCCGTTTGGCAGGGAATGGTTTTAGCGGGTCTTGTTTTAGCGGCATATTTTATCGGTAATAATTTTGGAGGGAGTGTTTACGGCAGCGCAATGGCCTTTGCAGTAATGGGTTTATCTCAGCTTGTACATTCATATAATATGCGCTCTAAGCAATCGGTGTTGAAAAATATTTTTACAAATAAATATTTAAACGGCGCTTTCGCTATATCTTCCTTAATAATGGTTGCGTCAATATTAACACCGCTCCGTAATATATTTAATATACCCATGATAGATTTTAAGCATTGGCTGGAAATAGTTTTGCTGTCTGTATCACCTTTAATAATTAACGAAATAGTAAAACTTTTTAAAAAAATTAACAAAAAAGCTGTTAAACAATAGACAAAATACAATTATTGATATAATATAAAATTATATTAATATAAGGATTAATTTTATGGAAAAGGTAATTACGGTAAGTAACATAAAAAAAAGCTACGGCGATGTTGAGGCGGTGCGCGGAATAGATTTTTATGTAGATAAAGGGACATTGTTTGCTTTTTTAGGACCTAACGGCGCAGGTAAATCTACCACCATAGAAATTATTTGCACGCTGCTAAAACAGGACGAGGGCGAAGTAGACTTGCTGGGGTATAAGCTGGGCAAAGACGATAATAAGATAAGAAAAAATATTGGCGTATTGTTTCAGGACGGGGTGCTTGATAAATTGCTTTCCGTTAAAGATAATTTAATGCTGCGGGGGGGCTTATACGGCATGCAGCGTGAGGATTTAAACGAGGCTATATCGCAAGCGGTTGAATACACCGGTTGCACAGAATTTATTAACAGGCCTTACGGCAAGCTTTCCGGCGGACAAAAAAGAAGGGCGGATATTGCGAGGGCGCTTGTAAATTCGCCGCAAATACTATTTTTCGACGAGCCTACAACGGGACTTGACCCTCACACGAGGCTGCAGGTATGGCAAACCATAAAAAAATTGCAAAAAGAAACCGATATGACGGTTTTTTTGACTACTCATTATATGGAAGAAGCCGCCGAAGCCGATTATGTTGCCGTTATAGATAAAGGGCTGATAACCGCAAAGGGAACGCCGTCTGAGCTGCGTGAAAAATACAGTAAAGATTTTATCAGCGTAAAAGCAAAGAATGAAGATAAGCTGAAAGAAACTTTGCTAAGTTTTGGTACGACATACACAAAAAAAGGCGACTTGTTTATTATTGAGCTTGAAAATACTCTTTCCGCAATACCTATTATAGAGCTTATAAAAGATAATATTACTATATTAGAAGTAAAAAGCGGTAGTATGGACGAAGCCTTTATAAACATAACGGGAGGGATAGTGTGAATAGCTTACTTTTTGCCAAAAGGAATATTAAAAACTTTTTTAAAGATAAAATGTCTGTATTTTTTTCTTTGCTTTCGGCTATTATCATAATAGGTCTATATGTATTGTTTTTAGGAGATATGATTGTCGGTAATCTGCAGGTAGAAAACGCAAGATTTATTGTTGACAGCTGGATAATGGCGGGAGTGATAAGCGTTACTTCTATAACAACTGCTATGGGCGCTTACGAAGCTATGGTAAAAGACAAGGAAAGTAATGCGATAAAGGACTATTATGCCGCTCCCGTTAAGAGAAATGACATAATTATCGGTTATGTTTTAAGCGCGTTTGTTATTGGAATAGCAATGACTTTCGTATCATTATTATTCGCACAGGTATATATACTTATTTACGGAGGTTATTTTTTACCGTTTTTCGATTATATAAAAATATTTGCGATTATAGTATTATCGGTAATTTCAAACTGTTTTTTTGTGTTTTTTTTGGTCTCTTTTATTAAAACAAATGCTGCTTTCGCTACTGCAAGCACAATTTTGGGTACACTGATAGGTTTTGTTGCCGGCGTATATTTGCCGATTGGTCAATTGCCAAGTTCAGTTCAGTTTTTTGTAAAAATTTTTCCCGTATCTCATTCGGCATTGCTTTTAAGACAAGTAATGATGGGAGATGCCCTTGTTAAATCCTTTCCCGCCGAAATGCTAAAAGAATTCAGATTGGATATGGGCGTTGATTTCAGTATAGGCGGCACTGTAATATCTCCTTGGCTGAGCGTGATTTATTTGATATTGGTTGCTGCCCTGTTTTTTGTTTTAATCTATATAAAGGTTTCAAGAAAATCAAAATGAGGTATTATTATGAGTGCGATTTCTACTTTTAATTTATGCAAGCAATACAAATTTGTAAAGGCGCTTAACGACGTGAATATGACTGTAAACAAGGGAGATATTTACGGTTTAATAGGCAGAAATGGTGCTGGCAAGACAACCCTAATGCGTATCATTTGCGGACTTACCTCGCAGACATCGGGAAGTTTCAGCCTTCTCGGTGAAACGGAAGAAAATAGAATTATTGATAGCAGAGCGAAAATGAGCGCTATTATAGAATCTCCCGCCCTCTATAAAAATTTTACCGCAAGGGAAAACCTGCAAATAATGGCGCTGCTTAAAGGCATAGATATTAAATCATCAAAAATCGATGAATTGATAGAGCTTAGCGGCATAAGCAAATTGTCGCTTAAAGCAAAGGTTAAAAACTTTTCGTTAGGTATGTGTCAGCGCCTTGCGCTTGTTATGGCATTTTTAAACAATCCTGAAATATTAATACTTGACGAGCCTGTAAACGGACTTGACCCCGAAGGCATTAAGGAGATACGCGAATTATTAAAGCAACTAAATCAGGAGGGGGGCGTTACAATATTGATAAGCTCACATATATTATCGGAGCTTAGCCACCTTGCCACAACTTACGGAATAATAGATAAGGGATTATTGATTGAAGAGGTATCGGCAAAAAATCTTGAAGAAAAAATGAAGCAATCTCTTAATATTGTATTATCTTCAAAAGAAGACATGCAAAAGGCGGCTGAAATTTTATCTCAACAATTCGGAGGAATAGACTGCAAAATTGAAGGCGACACGATAGCCGTTAAAGGTGAAAACCTAGACGAAAAAGCATCTAAAATTAATATGGCTTTGTCTAAGGCGGAAATAATGATAAAGGGAATGAGCGTTAATTCTACCGATTTAGAGCAATATTTTCTTGACAAAACAAGGGAGGACAGATAAATGATTAATTTGTTAAAACATGAGTTTTTTAAGTTTTTCAGGTCTTTGGGCTTTAAATTATTGATAATAATAGTGTCAGGCATTTCTCTTTTCTTTGTCGGCTTATCGCTTTTGATGTTAAGCGGAATCGAAATGCCCGAGGGATATAGTTATGATATGCAAGGCTATTCGGCAATTGTAAACGCTTTCGGTGATTTCAGCAATGTTTCGATAGTTATTGCGGTAATAATTTCAATGATAGTAGTTGCAGAATTTCAGTCAAGTACAATAAAAAATACCGTAATGTATAATCAATCAAGGTTAAAAATATATATTGCTAAATATTTGCTGCAATTGGTTGCCATTACAATAGCGGTAACGGCGTATTTGCTTGCCTATATTATTCTTTTCAACGCTTACAGCGGATGGGGGGAGGTTTTCAGTTTTTCTTCTCTGTGGAATAATTACATTAAAATATATTTAATGGGAATGTTGCTTTGCTATGCCATTTCAGCATTTATTAATTTTTTCGCCTATCTGACAAAAAGCACGGCATTATTAATAGTAATAATAATAGCAATCACATTTATTTTTTCTATATTATATACGATTCAAAATGACCTGCCGCCTTTGCTGGAAGGTTTTTCTAAAATTTTATTTTCGTTGGTTGTAATGAGATATTACAGTGACAGTTCAATAATAAATTTGGTATATTATTTTATTTCTGTTGTTCTATTGTTTTTCCCCTTTTTCTTAGGGGGGTATATGCTGTTTAATAAGCAGGAGATAAAATAACTTTTAGTCAATAATCTGCTGACAATATATGCTATCTTGGGCGGGATTTAATATTATTATCTGCCGCCCTTTTTTTTGCGCATACTGGCAGGTAAAATGCGTACCGCCCTTTTTGCCGTCATAAACGGCAATTACAATATCGCAGCAGTCTACCATATATTTATTTCTTTGCATAAAACACAGCGCTGTGTATTTTTCGCTGATAATAGTTATTTTATCGCACTTATTTATAATGCTGTCATAAGCACTTTTAAATTTTTCTGTCCATTTTTTACTTTGATGTCTGAACGGTAGCGCACATTCAAGAAAGACATCGGGGTATTTTTGTTTAAGCTTTATTACAATTTCCGCAAGCACTAAATCAGAGCCCTGAGCCATTCCACTGATAAAGTACTTATTGCCAAGTTCTATCTGAGCTTCGATTAATTTTTGTGCTTTAAAGCAAAACTCTAAAAAGTCCTTATCTTTTTCATTCATATCAAAGGGCATTTTATGCGGTCTGTAACCTGTAAAACAAATTTTTTTCATAGTAAAATTATAACATAATAATTGTAAAATATAATATCAAAATAACAAAAAAACAGATATAATATTTTATCGGGCTTAAAATTTGCTTTTTAAAGCCCAAATTCCAATTTTAACTGATTTTTAAAATAGACACAATATAGCCTTATAATCAAAATTTAAGCATATTTATAATAACAGTTTAAATTTACTTTATAAAAAGATAAATTAATGTTATAATATATTTATTATGCAATCATATCCTATACCCGTTGAGGATGTAATAATTATTTTATCAAAAGAAACACTTTTATCCCCCGAAAGCAGTTTTTATGCAGATTTATCACTCAAAAACGATGTAATAAAAATAGCTCCCGCTTATTGCGGCGGGGTTTTGTGCAGCAAAGACGGAAAAATTGTATTAAAATTGTTGCAGTCCAGTCCTAAAAACTTATATAAACAATTAAAAAAAGGCAATTTGTTTTTAAAATAAATACAGGATATTTCATTAATAAGGAGCAATATGACAGACAAATTAAAAGGAAATTACGGTGAAGGTCAAATACAGGTCTTAGAGGGCTTAGAGCCTGTGCGCAAACGCCCGGGTATGTATATAGGCAGTACTGATTCTAGGGGGCTTCATCATCTTGTGCAAGAAATTGTAGACAACAGCATAGATGAGGCATTGGCAGGTTATTGCGATAAAATTACGATAGAAATAAATGAAGACGGCTCTTGTACCGTTTCCGACAACGGCAGGGGCATACCGACAGGCATACACAAAACCGAAAAAATATCTGCTGTAGAAGTCGTTATGACAAAGCTTCACGCAGGCGGCAAGTTTGGCGGCGGAGGCTATAAAATTTCGGGCGGTCTTCACGGCGTGGGGCTTTCGGTAGTTAATGCGCTTGCGGAATATCTTGAAATAACAGTATATCAGGAAGGTAAAGAATTCAAACAGGCATACAGGCGAGGCATACCTGAATATCATTTAAAGGTTGTCGGAAATTCAGACAAAACAGGCACCACAATAAAATTTTACCCCGACCCTGAGATATTTGAAACACTTGTATTTTCATTTGAACAGTTAAAAAAAAGGTTAAGGGAACTAGCCTATCTTAACAAGGGCATAGAAATTGTATTAAAAGACAGCCGTAAAGGTATGGAAAAGGAAAATGTATTTTGCTATGAAGGCGGCATAAAGCATTTTGTAGAAGATTTAAACAAAAATAAAGAGACGCTTTTTGCTGAGCCTTATTATTTTGAGCAGACTTACGGTGATACGATTATAGAAATAGCTATAGAGTATAACGATTCTTACAACGAAATAATATATACATTTGCAAACAACATTAATACAGAAGAGGGCGGCACTCACCTTGAAGGTTTTAAAAATTCGCTTACAAAGCTTATAAACGATTACGGCAAACAGCTTAATTTATTGAGAGAAAACGAAAAGCTTTCGGGTGAAGATGTAAGGGAAGGTATAACCGCCGTAATTTCGGTAAAGCTTACAGAACCTCAGTTTGAAGGACAGACAAAGACAAAGCTTGGTAATTCTGAAATCAGGACTTTGATATCACGCGCCATGACGGAAAATTTTGGCAGCTTTTTGGAAGAAACGCCTCATATAACAAAAGAGCTTATTTCAAGATGCGTGCTTGCGCAAAGGGCAAGGGAAGAGGCGCGTAAGGCAAGGGATTTAACCCGCAGAAAATCTGCGCTTGAAAGTACTACGCTGCCCGGCAAATTATCGGATTGCACAGAAAAAGACCCCGCTCTTTGCGAAATTTATCTTGTTGAGGGCGATTCTGCCGGCGGCACCGCAAAGCAGGGCAGGGACAGGAGATTTCAGGCAATACTGCCTCTTAGAGGTAAAATTTTAAACGTTGAAAAGGCAAGGCTTTCAAGAATACTTGAAAATGAAGAAATAAAAAGTATGATAACGGCTTTCGGCTGCGGCATTAAAGATGATTTTGACGAAAGCAAGCTCCGTTATGACCGCATAATATGCATGACAGATGCCGATGTAGACGGCAGCCATATTAGGATATTACTGCTTACTTTCTTTTTCCGTTTTATGCGTCCGTTAATAGAAAAGGGGCATGTATATATTGCTCAGCCTCCTTTATACAGGGTTACAAAGGGAAAGTCAGAGGTATATCTTTATTCCGACGAAGAGCTTGAAAACCATTTGTCGCAGATAGGAAAGCAGGGCATAGATATACAGCGGTATAAAGGTCTGGGAGAAATGAATCATAATCAGCTTTGGGATACTACCATGAATCCCGAGCACCGCACATTATTAAGAGTAGATATGCAAGACGCTTTTATGGCTGACGAAATTTTCACATTGCTTATGGGCGATAAACCCGAAATGCGGCGTGAATTTATTGAGCAAAACGCTAAGCTTGTAAAGGATTTAGATATTTAGTAGTTAACATAAGCAAATTACAGGAGCAATTAAATGGCAAAAAAAGAAACAATAAGACCCGATTATGAAAAATCGTTGCAAAATAGCAAAATACTTGATGTTCAGGTAGAAGATGAAATGAAAAAATCATTTATCGCCTATGCGATGGCGGTAAATGTTTCCCGTGCCATACCCGATGTGAGAGACGGTTTAAAACCCGTTCACAGAAGAATATTATATGCTATGGGTGAAGATTTAAAACTTTATCCCGAAAAACCTCACCGAAAATGCGCAAGGATTGTCGGCGAAGTTTTGGGTAAATACCATCCTCATGGGGATTCATCTGTTTACGATGCATTGGTAAGGCTTGCGCAGGATTTTTCAATACGTTACAAACTTGTTGACGGACAGGGGAATTTCGGCTCTATTGACGGAGACCCCCCCGCCGCACAAAGATACACAGAAGCCCGCCTTGCGCCAATGGCATCTATGCTTTTAAAGGACATAGAAAAAAGAACGATAGATTTTTATCCCAACTTTGACGAATCTGAAATGCAGCCCTCTGTGCTTCCGGCAAGGTTCCCCAATCTTTTGGTAAACGGAGCAGATGGAATTGCCGTAGGTATGGCAACAAATATTCCGCCTCATAATTTAAACGAGGTAATAGACGGCATAATAGCTTTGATAGAGAATCCGGAAATAACAATTGAAGAGATTATGAATTATATTCCCGCACCCGATTATCCTACAGCAGGTATATTAATGGGCAGAGCGGCTGTCAAACACGCTTACAAAACGGGCAGGGGCGGAGTAACACTGCGCGCTCGTGCGGTTATAGAAGAGTATAACAACAATACACGCCAAAGGATAGTAGTTACAGAGCTGCCCTATCAGGTTAACAAGGCAAGGCTGATTGAAAAAATGGCGGATATGGTTAAGGAAAAAAAGCTTGAAGGCATTTCCGACATTAAGGAAGAAACCGACAGGCAGGGCATGCGCATTGTAATAGAAATAAAAAGGGATGCAAACGCTCAGGTGGTATTAAATGCTCTGTATAAGCATACTCAGCTTCAGGTATCTAACGGTATAACGATGCTGGCGCTTGTAAACGGCGAGCCTAAGGTGCTTAACCTTAAACAAATACTTGAATATTATATAGCACATCAAAAGGAAGTTGTTACACGCCGCACTAAATACGATTTAGAAAAGGCAGAGGAAAAAGCCCATATACTTGAAGGGCTTGTAACCGCTTTGGAAAACATTGACGCTGTAATAAAAGTAATAAAAGCTTCACGTGACAGGGTAGAGGCGATAGAAAACCTGACGGCAAAGTTTTTACTTTCAGAAAAACAGGCGCAGGCAATACTTGATATGCGCCTGCAAAGGCTTACTTCGTTAGAGGTAAACAAGCTCAAAGAAGAATATCAGGTAACAATGTCTTTGATAGCAGAGCTTAAAGCCATACTTGCAAGCAACTTAAAAATAATGGAAATAATTGTAACAGAGCTTAAAGAAGTAAAAGAAAAATTCGGCGACCAAAGGAGAACAGAACTTTCTTACGATTACGGCGAAATTGATATAGCTGATTTAATAGAAAAAGAAAACACCGTTATATCTATGACTCATTACGGGTATATAAAAAGGCTTTCGTCAAGCGAATATAAAACTCAAAACAGGGGCGGTAAAGGGGTTATCGCTCACAGAGCAAAGGAAGAGGATTTTGTAGTAGATATGTTTATATGCTCAACGCACGACGATATATTATTCTTTACCAATTTCGGAAAGGTATACAGAATTAAGGCATACGAAATTCCCGAAGCCGAAAGATACGCAAGGGGCAGGGCGATAATTAACCTCCTTCAACTTGGCGACGGCGAGAAGGTAACCGCCGTAATACCTTTGACGGAAAACGTGAAAGGTTATATTATTATGGCTACAAGGAAAGGGCTCATTAAAAAGACCTCTTTGGAGCAGTTTGAAAATATAAGAAAGGTAGGCAAAATTGCGATATCCTTAACTGAAAACGACGAGTTGATTTCCGTTCAGCTTACTATAGGTTATGACGAAATAATTTTGGCAAGCCATCACGGAAAATGCATAAGATTTTCAGAAGGCGATGTGCGCGCTATGGGCAGAGATACGCAGGGCGTAAAGAGCATGACATTGGAAAAAGACGATTATATTGTTGATATGACGGTTATCAAAAACGACTGTCTGATATTGACGGTTACCGAAAACGGATACGGCAAACGCACTAATCTTGAAGATTACAGACTGCAAAGCCGTGCAGGCAAAGGCGTAAAGGCGGGTACATTCAACAAAAAGACGGGCAGGCTTGTCAATTTGAAACTGATATCCGAAGAAAACGATGTTATGATAATATCTGACAACGGAACGATTATAAGAATTAAGGCAAAGGATATTTCCGTATTCGGCAGGGATACTCAGGGCGTAAGGATTATGAAAATGAACGAGGGCAGCAAGGTATGCAGCATTGCCGTAACGCCTCGGGAAGAAGATGAAATAATAGAAAGCGCTGAGGAAAGCATAGAAGAAAATCAAGAAGAATAAATAATAACAGTTATAAACTGCTTGTTTTTTTGGCAAGCAGTTTTTTTGACTTTTTACAGACAACAGTATAAAATCAATACAAAATAACGGAGAAAGGCAATATGAAAAGGCAATTAAGGGTTGCGGCATTTCATGATATATCTTGTGCGGGAAGGTGCTCATTAACTGTGGCGCTTCCGATAATTTCCGCTGCCGGTATTGAGGTAAGCATTGTGCCGACGGCTGTTTTATCGACACATACGGGCGGTTTAAGCGGATATACTTACAGGGATTTAAGCTGCGATTTAATTCCCATAATAAACCACTGGAAAACCTTAGACTTAAAATTTGATGCGCTGTACAGCGGCTTTTTAGGTTCGGCTGAGCAGATTGATATAATGAGTCAGATTTTTGACAGCTTAAAGACAAGGGATAACTTAATAATTATAGACCCTGTAATGGCAGACGAGGGCAGTCTTTATAAGGTTTACGATAAAAGCTATCCGCAGGGTATGAAAAAGCTGTGCAAAAAAGCCGACATTATAGTGCCTAACATTACAGAGGCGGCGCTGCTTACAGATATGCCATATACTAAGGGGCCTTATAAAGAGG
>JAQVSX010000117.1 GCA_028700355.1 Clostridia bacterium | reverse complement strand
CACTCAAAGATCATGAAAAATACGCCTTTTATACGGAAGGTAAACAAATCCTTAAATGCATTGTGATCCCCAGGAAGATCATCACGCTCGTTTTAAAGTAAATTCATATTATAAATCTCTTATATGCTGACCTAAAAGGTCAGACAGACCTATTTTGACTTCATATATGGATTTAGGCTCTTCTGCTTTTACCATTACCATAAAAGTCCTTTCATCTGCAATAAAATCTCTCGATGTGTAGTCAAACAGCTTAAAAACGCCTTTTTTTGCGTGGTTTTCTGTTATAAAACGCACCTTGTTATGACCGCCGAAAACCGTCCTTTCAAGCACAATCGATACCTTTCTCAAAGCCTCAGGAAAAGACTCTGCGGTAGCGCTTACGGTAACCCTCGGGCTTTCTCCTGAACTGCCGCCCGTATTACTGCCGATAGCTGAAGGGTTTCTTATTTCTACAATAATATAGTACTCGTCATCTTCGGTTATATCATATAATATACTGCTTACTATGCCAAGCTGCTTTGCTTCTATCCTGTCCCAACAGCCCGCCGTAATTGCCGTTATTATAATTGCGATTATTATACAAAAAATTTTTCTCATTCCATATTAACCCTTTTGACATTGTCCTTTGCTATCGATTCAGGTCTGTATTTAAGTTTTATTAACGGAAATCTTATAACAGAATCCTTTAAGTCTTCCTTATTAAAAGTTGACAGTATGGGAACGCCGAAAGAGTATGTCGAACTTAGCTGAGTAAGCATTAAAACAATGCCGCAGCTTATGCCTACAAGTCCCATAGTTGCGCCCAGAAATAAAAAAATAAGGCGATAAAATACAATAAACTCTAAAATATTTGGCAATATAAAACTACAAACCGCCATAAGCGCAATAATTATTACAAAGGGTGCGCTCACTATGCCGGCACTTACCGCCGCCTCGCCTATTATCAATGCGCCCACTATGGATATAGCGTTGCCCACCATTTTGGGAAGACGTGTGCCAGATTCCCTTAAAAGCTCGAACATCAAAATCAGAAAAAAAGCCTCAGCCCCCGACGGAAGCGGAGTATTTATTGTTGAAGCGATAATATTTGTTAAAAATTCCGAAGGTATCATTTCTTGGTCATAGGTAAGTATTGCAACGGCAAGACCGGGCAGCATTACACTGATAAACAATCCGAACACCCTTAAAAGCCTTAGAAATGCAGAAAATATAACCCTGTTGTAATAATCGTCAGCGGTGTGTATGCTGTCTACAAATAAATCGGGTATGGTAAGCACATGGGGCGTACCGTCGCATATAATCGCTACCCTGCCCTCTAATATCCTTGCGGCAACAATATCCGGCTTTTGGGTTACGCCGATGCCGGAAAAGGGTGAAAAAACATTTTCTTCAATAAGCTGTTCTATATGACCGCCGTCAAATACCCTGTCGATATTGATTTTGTTTATTTTTTTCCTTATTTCTTTAAGCACATCTTTATTTACTATGCCTTTTATATACACTAATGCAGTTAATGTATTCGTTTGCTTTCCGAGTACATATTCCTCAAATATAAGGTCGGGTGTTCTGACTTTGCGCCTGATAAGAGATGTTGTGGTCCTGTAATTTTCGTTAAAGCCTTCCTTAGGTCCCCGCAAAACCTCTTCCGCATCGGGAGATTCCACAGAGCGCATATCAAAGTTTTTAAAATCTATAAATATTGCTTTTTTTAAGGCTTGAGAAATCACCACAACATTGCCGTTAAGCAGGTTCTGTACAATTTCCGTAAAGTCTTTTACTTCTTTGTATATGGATTTAATGGCATAATGAAATTTGCCGTCGTATTTGTCAGATTTTAAATGCGTGATTATATCCCTGTCGACAAGGTTTCTGTCGCAAAGACCATCTATAAAAGCTATTATTATATTATCGTTTCTTGTCCTTATTATCTGTATTTCTAAATCTTTATTGTTGTGAAATATAGAAATTAAAGCTTGCTCCGTTTCTTCTGCATTATATGTCAGCTCTTTTTCGATTTGTATGGAATTTTGATTTGTATTTTCTTGGCTCAATTTACCCACCGCACAAATAATCTTATGGTCTTATTTTGTTTATTTCGCAGTATATTATGCAAAAGGGCAAAAAAAACAGCGGCACCGCTGCTTTTAGTAATAGGCAGACAAAGCTGCCGCCATAATTTATTATGAATAATTGAAAACTTAAATCCTCTTTAAAAAACAATTAATATTATTATGTCTGTATGTATTTGCCGCTTTCGGCGCTTTGAAATATCATATAGTAGCCTTTACCCTTTGCGTCGCTTGCGTCTGCGGGTATCCATCTGCTAAGCCCTTTAAACTCTTGCGGCGGATTTTCGCTGTAAAAGGACGGTACACCGTAGCAGATATATTGAACAATACCGCTTTCGCTAACCACGCCAAAACAATAATACTTTTCTTTATTATAATATATACGCACAAATTTAGATTCGGGTATAATGCCTGTTAAAAATTCGTCTATAGGGTTTTCTGAAAATAATTTATCTGCTTTTGTCTTTACCTTTAAATAATAATCCATATTTTCGCCCTTATTTTTAATATCCTTTTCTTTTATTACGGGAATATCGTTTTGATTAAAACTGTCATAAAAATTATAAAAACTGCCTAAGCCGTAATGCAAGCCTTCGCTGATAAAATCTTTATTTGTGTCTTCTTTTATAGCAGCCTCATCACCGCTTAAACTGCCGTCAGCAATTTCAAAATAATTATCTTCTGCAATTATATCTATATCGCCCAGCGTTGTATCTTCTGCTATGTATTTGTCATCTGCTAATATGTTATATGTATCCTGATAAAATTGCTGCAAATTTTCTTCGGAAATATTCTCTTTTGACTGCTCTGTCATTTTTTCCGATTGACTGTCCGATTTATGTTTTATTTGTATTTCATTTTCCTTTTCTTTTTCCTTTTCTTTTTCTTTCTTTTCTAAAATTATTTCATCGCTGACTTGTGTAATATCAATGTTTTTAAGCAAATTTGTAACAGTTTGTATCACTTTTTCATCTTTTTTTTGTTGTAACAGCTCTGTTTTTTCGCTGTATTTTTGTATTTGAGGCGCAGAATTTTCTGTTAAACTTTCCGCAATAACGCTATCGCCGCCATAATTCTCTATGGTTTTTACGGTTTCGTCTGCCTGCACTGTCGCGGTATCTTGTAATATTTCTATGTTACCGCTGCTTACAGGCGCTATTATTTTATCGCCTGCCATACTCTGCAAAGCCTTATTTAAAAGGGTTTGCGGCAATATACCGTTGCCCAGACTGCCGTATGCCGCAAAACTTGCGCTTTTATTATCGTATATAAAAAGCAATGCAGATATATTTTCACCTAAACCGCCTTCAGCGGCAGTTGTTATCGTTTTTGCCGCCGTAATCTCATACAGCATAAACGGCAGAACGTCGCCTTCCGCAGCAAAAAACATCTTATTTTTGCCGCCGTATAAGCTGTTAAAATTGATTTTTATTGTTATATTGCCCGAAATTTCTATTATTGCGGCTGTGGCGGCAACATTGCCGCCTTTGTCTTTGAGAAAAATTGTCCGCTTGTTTATATGCGCCATTTCCTTTTTGCACCTTATAATTTTTTTTTGTAAAGCTATATATAACAATTTATTCGCTAAT
>JAQVSX010000116.1 GCA_028700355.1 Clostridia bacterium | reverse complement strand
GTTTTTTTCGCTTTCCAATAATATTGCGCCGATTTCTACTCCTTGAATATTTATGGCATAATCAACAAACCCTTCTGTATCGTGTATGTCGCATTGGTATTTGTTTACATCAATATTGCTTACGCTTAGCACCGCCATTTTGCCGTCTATATACAATTTAATATTCCTTAATATCTCTGCAAGCAGCATTAGCTTATTAAGCGGCGTTTCTTTAAATATTTTTTGGTTAATAAAGCTTATATCGCCTATTGTCTTTGCTAGCTCGGCAGCAATTTCAAATGTTACATATGTCGTATTAGAATGTGAAAAATTACCTGTATCCGAAGCCAAACCGCAATAAATGCACGTATAAATATATTTATCCGCTTTTATATCAAAATGCTTTAAAAGAAAATATATTATTTCGCAGGTGCTTGACGCTTCAATTACATAATTTATATTGCCGAATTTTTCATTAGAAATATGATGGTCAATATTAATTACATTATTATGGTTTTTTATAAAAAAATTATATTTGCCCGTTCTGTTTAAATCGCTGCAATCTATACATATTATAAGGTCATATTCGTTATTAATATCGCCGCTTGAAATTTTGTCATATCCCTTTAAAAAATCATACTTTTGCGGTAGGGTATCATCGCAAAAAACCGTACAATTTTTGAAATTTACTATATGATTATATAAAGCTAATGCGCTCCCCAAAGTATCGCCGTCAGGTCTGATGTGGCATATAAGCGCAATCTGTTTTGCGTATTTAATTTTGTCCCGTATTAAAATCAAATTACTTTTTTTCATTTTTAATATCCTCTAATATACGGTTTATTCTTTGGCTGTATTCCATTGCGTTATCCTGTGCAAATCGCAGGCGGGGAATGCTACGCAAATCTAATATCCTGAATAGTTCGTTTCTTATAAAGCCGGCGCTGTTATTAAGTATTTCTATTATTTCAGAAAAATCTGCCCCGTTACTGTCAAAAACGCTTATAGAAATATCGGCATTTTTTAAATCACGGGATGCCTTAACACCGGTTACCGAAATTATCCCTTTAAGTCTGGGGTCCTTTAATTTTTTTATTATATCACTTACAGCTTTTTGAAGCTGTGTGTTTATTTTTTCCATTCTGTCGCTTGACATAATATATCCTTAATCTTTATTGTGGAATTTCTTCCATTATAAAACTTTCTATAATATCATTTTCCTTGATATCGTTATAGTTTTCTATAGATATACCGCACTCATAGCCTTGTGCAACTTCCTTTGCATCGTCTTTAAAACGTTTTAAAGCAGAAATATTGCCTTCTGTCATAACAACTCCGTCTCGTATCAGCCTTATTTTTGCGTTTTTAATAATTTTTCCGCTGATTACATAACAGCCGGCGACTGTACCTGTGCCGGTGATTTTGAAAATATTACGGACCTCTGCCTGACCTGTCTGAACTTCTTTGAACTCCGGCTCTAACATACCTTTTAAAGCCTTTTCAACATCGTCAATAACATCGTATATTATTCTGTAAAGCCTTATATCAACATTTTCTCTTTCGGCAAGCTGTTTTGCCTTAATTTCCGGTCTGACATTAAATCCTATGATAATTGCCATAACTGTTTGGGCAAGTCTTACATCAGATTCGTTTATAGCGCCTACGCCGCAGTGTATTATGCTGACCTTTAATTCTGATGTAGACAACTTTAACAAAGCCTGATTTACAGCTTCTACAGAGCCTTGTAAATCTGCCTTTAAAATAATGTTTAAGCCTTTTATCTGACCTTCGGCAATCTTTTCAAAAACATCGTCAAGCGTTACCATAGTAGAAGTTTTAGTCATATCCGTTCTTATTTTGTCCATTCTCTCTTCTGCAACAAGCTTAGAAAGTTTTTCGTTATCCATAGCATAGACGGGGTCTCCCGCATTGGGAACTTCCGAAAAACCTAGTACGGAAACAGCCATTGACGGGCCTGCTTCTTTAATATTTTTGCCCTTATCGTCAATCATTGCCCTTATTCTGCCGGTGCATATTCCCGCAACGACAGTATCTCCAATCATAAGCGTACCCGTTTGAACAAGGACAGTTGCGACAGGACCTTTTCCCTTATCAAGCTTAGCTTCAATAATTGTACCTTTTGCCTTTTTATCGGGGTCTGCCTTTAATTCCTTTACTTCTGCAATCAATAGAATTGTTTCAAGAAGATTGTCAAGCCCCTCTCTTTTTACCGCAGAAACAGGGCAAATCATTGTATCTCCTCCCCATTCCTCGGCAACAAGTCCGTGTTCTGTAAGCTGCTGTTTTATTCTATCGGGATTTGCCGAAGGCTTATCCATTTTGTTAATTGCGACAATAATGGGAACATCGGCAGCCTTGGCATGATTTATTGCCTCTACCGTTTGCGGCATAATACCGTCATCAGCGGCTACGACCAATACAGCGATATCGGTTATAGAAGCTCCCCTTGCACGCATTGCTGTAAATGCCTCATGCCCCGGCGTATCAATAAAGGTTATTTGTTCTCCTTTAATTGCAATTGTATATGCCCCTATTTGCTGAGTTATGCCGCCTGCTTCTCCTTCTGCTACCTTAGAATGCTTTATTGCGTCAAGTAAAGATGTTTTTCCGTGGTCGACGTGACCCATAACTGTAACAATAGGTGGTCTTTTTTTCATTTCCGCATCGCCGCTTTGCTCTGCTTCATGAAATTCAACAAGCTTATCCTCTGCGGTCTTGTCAAGTTTAAGTTCAAGCTCTATGCCCATTTCCGCAGCCATAAGTGCTGCTGTTTCATAGTCAATAGTTTCGTTTATTGTTTTGATTATGCCATCTTTAAACAGTTTTTTGGTTATATCTACCGCTGTTATTCCCAATTTATCACTCAATGTTTTTATAGGAATTATCTCTGTATTGACAGTTGCGTTTTCTATTACTATTCCAGGCGTTTCTTTATCGACAATTTTCTTTTTTGATTTGTACTTTCTAGAGCCCATCTTGTTGTATTCATCACCCATAAGCGTCATATCAGTTTCAAAGCCACGCCTGATTAAAGTGCGCTTGTTCATGCCCTTTTCTTTCTTGTCATTATCATCGGTCTTTTTCTTAACAGGTTTTGACGGCGTAGCTGTTCCGAATTTTAAGGGCGGTTTAGTAGGCGCAGCTGCAAACATATTTGTTCTAGCAGGCGCAGTTGTGCTTTTTTTATAAGGCGATGTAGATTGTGTCTGGTCAAATCTTTGCGGCCTTTGTCTGCTGTCGCCTTTTTCCGGCGATGTATATCTTCTAATATTTTCCCCCGTGGGTTTTTCTCTTTTAGGCGGAGAAATATCGATTATTCTCTTATTTTTTTGCTCTAACGGCTTAGGTAAAGAATCTAAAAACTTTTCTTCGGAAGTTTTTACCCTCTTATTTTGTTTATCCGCCGTAATCTTTTTTGTTTGAGCTTTTTCTTCTTTAATGGGCTTTTCAGGTTCTATTATAGATTCTTTCTTTGTTTCTTGTATTATTTCAGCTTGCTCAACAATAACATCATCTTTTTTTACAGAAATTATTTCTTCTGTCCCCCGAGGGGGTCTGCTACCCGAACGTCCAGAACGCGACGGCGGATCTCGCCTGGCGGTCCTTCGACGGCATGACCTCTGCCGCAACGAGGTACGACCCGGACGTCGCCCTCGCCAACGGCACCA
>JAQVSX010000115.1 GCA_028700355.1 Clostridia bacterium | reverse complement strand
AAGAATATCTTGACAGCATTAAAGAGGATTATATTATTACCAGAGAGCCGGGAGGCTCTAAAATAGCTGAAAAGATAAGGTCGATAATACTCGATTCTGAAAATAGCTCACTGGTCGGCGTTTGCGAATTAATGCTGTATCTTGCGGCAAGGGCGCAGCATGTAAACGATATAATAAAGCCGTCGCTAAGGCAGGGAAAACTTGTAATATGTGACAGGTACACAGACAGTACTCTTGCTTATCAGGGCTATGCAAGGGGACTCGGTGTAGATATGGTAAATACCTTAAATAATTATGCTGTATCGGAATTTATGCCCACGCTAACTATTTTTTTAGACTATCCGCCCGAGCTTGCCTTTAAGAGAAAGGGAGGAGCCGATAAAACCGACCGCCTTGAAAACCTTGACATTAATTTTCATAAAAAGGTTTATGAGGGTTATAAAAAAATTGCACAGACTTTCAGCCAAAGGTTTTTTTGCATAGACGCTTCGGGCAGCAAGGACTTAACTTTCGGCAGGATAATAAATTTGCTAAAAGAAAAAAATATAATTAAGGCATAATGGTATATAAATTATTAAAAGACACAAAAATATATAAATCTTTTACTATGCTTGCCCGCAAAGGCAATTTGCCCCATGCGGCTTTGTTGTATTCTAAGGACGCTTACGCAGCAAAAAATATGCTTAAATTATTTGCCTGCGCTGTGCTGTGCCGATTCGGCAAACCCTGCCTAGAATGTAACGACTGCCGCAGGGTACTTGGCGGCACTCACCCCGACTGCAAAACATATCCCGTAAAAGATAAAGTGTTAGTGGGCGATATAGACAAATTAATAGAAGATGCATCGTTTATGCCCTGCGAAGGCAGCAGCAAGGTATATTTAATAAACGCAGGCGATACAATGAATACAGACAGCCAAAACAAGTTGCTTAAAACGCTTGAAGAGCCGCCCGAAGCGGTATATATATTTATATGTGCAGCCAATCCCGAAAATATGCTGCCTACCGTAAAATCACGGTGTGCCGAAATGGATTTACAGCCGTTTACGCAGCAGCAGATAACGGATTTTTTGTCGCAATCGGGCAGCGAAGGCGCAAGGGCGGCGGCAATGTCTTGCGGCGGACTGCTTGGTAGGGCAATAGAGATAAGTAGCAGCGGAGGCTATTTATCTTTCTATAATTTTATATACAGCCTTTTTAAAACGCTTGAAACAAAGGATGATATACTTATCTGTATGGAAAAAATAAATTCGTTTGAGGACAAAAATGCCGCGCTCGACATAATGCAGCTTTATTTCAGGGATTGCCTTATGTACAAATGCGGGCAAAACAGTTTAATATTTGATAAAAATTCTGACGGAATAAAAAGCGCCGAGTTTTTTAGACAAAAAGATATAATAAGGTTTATAGAAAGCGCAGCAAGGGCGAAAAGAAAGCTGACGCTAAACTGTAACGCAGCGCCCTTATTTGAAAATATTTTTATTGATATTTTAAGCGCAAGGGAAAACTATAATGGAGGAGCAATCGTTGGTTAAAATAGTAGGAGTAAGATTTAAACCGGTAGGCAAGATATATTATTTTTCGCCGCCAAAAAATACAGAGCTTGCAGAGGGCGACGGAGTTATTGTCGAAACGGCAAGGGGAATAGAATTCGGCAAGGTTGCCATTGCCCCTCAGGATATGAAAAAAAATAAGGTTGTTCAGCCCTTAAAGCCGGTAATTAGAAAGGCGACGGAAAATGATTTAAGACAGGTGGAAAACAACAGCCAAAACACCGAAAATGCCCTTAAAATTGCAAAGGAAAAAATAGAAAAGCATAAGCTTGATATGAAGCTTGTCGACGTAGAGTACACATTTGACAACAATAAGGTTATCTTCTATTTTACATCTGATGGCAGGGTGGATTTCCGTGAACTTGTACGTGACCTTGCTGCTGTATTTAAAAAGAGAATAGAACTGCGCCAGATTGGAATAAGGGACCAATCAAAAATGGTGGGGGGGCTTGCGCCTTGCGGTAAAGTATGCTGCTGCGCACAGCATCTGCCTGATTTTAAGCACGTTTCTATTAAAATGGCAAAAATGCAGTTGTTGTCGCTTAACCCGTCTAAAATAAGCGGACTTTGCGGCAGACTGATGTGCTGTTTAGAATATGAAAACGATTATTATAACGAAGCATCGGCAAAAATGCCTAAAATTGGCTCTGAGGTTGTAACCCCCGACGGCAAAGGGATTGTTATACAAAACAGCCTTTTAAAGTTAAAGTCAATAGTTAAGATAGCAAGCAAAGACGGCACATTTGACAGCAAGGAATATGACCTTAAAGACATTAAGGCAAAGCATACAATGGCAGACGATATTAGCAGCGATGTCGATATTAACGACGAAGAAATAAAAAAACTTATAGACTGATAAATACTGTACAAAAGTAAAATAATATGTTAATATATTGATGTTTTAAAGCATAAAATTTTTATTATTATACGGAGGTCCTTTTTATATGGCACATACAATAAGTGAAGAATGTATTTCCTGCGGAGCTTGCGAAAGCGTATGCCCCGTTGAAGCTATAAGCGAGGGAGACACACAGTACAATATTGACGAAGATGTTTGCATAGACTGCGGAGAATGTGCAGAAACTTGCCCTGTAAACGCTATTAGTCAAAAATAACTATTAATTATTGAAAATCATTTAAGATAAACCTGCTTATTTTTAGCGGGTTTTCTTTTTGTGGACAAAATTTAGCCGATACTATATAATTTATATAATGATAAAATTAAACGATAACGAAAGTTTAGAGGACTTACAGCTTAAAGGACTTAAAATAATTCAAGATAAAAATAATTACCGCTTTACGTCAGATGCCGTTTTGCTCTCTTCCTTTGCAAATGTCAAAAGCGGAGATGTGCTGTGCGAATTTTGCAGCGGCAGCGGCGTGATATCTATACTGATAAACGCAAAATGCGGCGGCATAAAGCAAATTTATTTAATAGAAATATCGCCCCGCCTTGCCGAAATGTCCCGAAAAAGCATAGAATATAATAATTTAAGCAATATTCAGGTGCTTAATATTCCCGTACAGCAGGCATATAAATACATTAACGGTATAGATGTTATCGTATGCAATCCGCCGTATAATAAGACAAGTCAAAAAATGCCCGATATAAACAGCGATATCGTTGCCGCAAGGTGGGAAGTGCTGATAAACATTAAAGAGATTATGCAGGCGGTAAAAAGCATACTGCGGTTTAAGGGCAGGTTTTATATAGTGCATCAGGCGGCAAGGGCGGCGGAAATAATTTATGAGATGAAAAATCACGGTATAGAGCCAAAAACACTGTGTGCCGTTCAAGCAAAATCAGACAAAGAACCTCACCTTGTATTGATTGAGGGCGTGCGGGGCGGCAGCGTCGGTTTAAAAATATGCAAACCGCTAATATATAATAATAAAGGGTAATTTTATGGAATCAATGCTGTATATCGTGGCAACTCCGATAGGAAATTTAAAGGTTATATCTTACAGAGCGGTAGAGGTTTTAAAATCCGTTGATTTAATAGCCTGTGAAGATACAAGGCATTCTATTGTACTGCTAAACGCATGGGAAATAAAAAAACCGCTGATAAGCTATCATAAATTTAACGAAAAAAGCGCCGCAATAAATATTATAGAAGAAG
>JAQVSX010000114.1 GCA_028700355.1 Clostridia bacterium | reverse complement strand
GTAATAAGAGAGCCTGCAACCGTTCAGGGAGGGCATATTGCTATGGCAAATTTATGCAAATCTTCAAATATGCCCCAAGCAGTAATGTGCGCCAACGATTATATCGCAATAGGCGCAATTCAATCTGCGTGGTCAAACGGTTATAAAGTGCCCGACGATATATCAATAATAGGCAGCGACGATATTTCCCTTTGCGAAATGACATTTCCCAAATTAACGACAGTATCGTTAAACAGTTATAAGGCCGGCCAAACGGCAATAAATTCGTTGGTTTCTATATTTAATAATGAAAAAGTAAACGACAGCGTGGTAGAGCATTTTATTGTAGAGCGCAGTTCTGTAAAATAGGGGAGCATAAGCAGTAGCTTAAATCTATTTGTTTACAGAAAAATGTTAGCGTTAACAATATTATAATATAATTAAAAAAACAATTGCCTATATATATAATAAAAAATGTTAGCGTTAACAACCATAATGATGATGAGAAAGAATAAACATAAATATATAAAGTAAAATGTTAGCGCTAACATAATATTAATAACAGAATAACAATATTATTATTTGCACACGGCTATTAAATAAAAAACAAATACTTTAAATAAACGGGAAAAGGAGAGAGATTGTGAAAAGCTGGTATAAAAGTTTGGCTGTAATATTAGGGATGATTATAGTTTTATCTCCTATTGCTGCTCTTGTATTTTTTGGTGAAATGCCCGGCAGGGGCTTTACTGACAGGGTAGAGCTTATAGATGACGATGACCCGCTCAGCGTTTACAGTCAGACATTGGATGTTGTTGTAGGGCAGATGGTATCTGCGACAAAATATGTGCAAGGTGAAAGCGCTTCCGACAATGTTATTTATGATTCTTACAAAGATATTTTAAATATAAATTTTAAATCGCAATTTTCGGCTATGATAGGCGATGCGTATACCTATCAATTAGGTATGTCGATGTCTTCAAATAACCTTCCCGATTTATTCTATTGCAAACAAAACGAGTTAAACAGCCTTATAGAGCAGAGTATGGTAGAGGACCTTACCGAAGTCTATTATAAATATGCGTCGCCTCAGCTCAGGCTTGCCCTTGAATACGGTTATACAGGCGACGTGAGCGTATGGAACGAAGGCAACCCCATAGGACTTGTACGGGATACTTCGCCGCTTGATGTCGTAAGTAAAGACGGAAAAATTTACGGTTTTCCTTTTCTTGCGGACTTGTTTAACCTTTGCCCGATGATTTGGATTAGGACAGACTGGCTTGCCGTTTACGCTCAGGATAAGGGAATTGTCTATGACGATATTTCCGAGGTTATGCCCAAAGATTTTGGCGAGTATATAGAAATTGTTAGATACTTTTCTTCGGCAAATTTAAATAGCGGTAAAAAATCTTACGGCGTTGGCTTCGGCTTTGACGGGGCAGGCTTGCAGGGAATAAGCAATGTTTACGGCGCATATCCCGAAATGTTTTTAAAGGACGAGCAGGGCAGTTATACATACGGTACTGCCGCCGATGCTTTTAAGGATTCTATGAGCTTATATAACGAGCTTTACAGAACGGGCTGTATAGACCCTTACAGCGCACTTGACGGTCAGCTTTTAATTCAGGCGCTTGCCGCGGGCAAGATAGGCACTTTTATCGGCGAATACTGGCATGTTATGTGGGGACTCGGCGATACCGTAAGAAACAACCCCGGTTGCGACTGGCTGCCGTGGGCTATAAGGGATTATGACGGTAATATCATACAGCCTATGGTGCCTACCAATGTGCTTGACAACAGCTGTTACAGCATCCGCAAGGGTTTTTCCAATCCCGAAGTGGTTTTTATTATAGCCAACCATTTGATAGACGGATTTTTCAGCGATAACGGGGAGTTTACAAAGCGCATGGTAGAAATAAGGCGGGACCCCGTTTACCGCTCTATCAGGGACGAAGTGGGAATGTATTCTCCTGTTAGGCTTGATGCTCCCAATAAAAATACAAGATATGCTTTTGATATACAGCTTGCGCTGCAAACGGGCGAAACTGACCATATGTCCTTAGACTGCAAGGAAGTATACGATACTATAAAACAATATGTAGATGACCCAATGGGCGAAGGTAAAAGCTTTTATACATTGTATAAGGTTTTCGGACCGACGGGCGCATATACCGAGCTTATGAATTATGCCGAATATGATTACTTTGCGGACAAAAATAAAATTATCGTCAATTTTAAAAGACCCGCTTACCAAGGAATGTTCACAGATGTAATGCTGCAGCATATGGGCAATTTAAAGGACTATATAGGTATAGAACTAATTAATATATATACTTCACCTACTCCGCTAAGCGATAGTGTATGGAATAATTTTTTGTATAATATGAACCAAAAAAAGCTGCCTGAAATGCTGAAAAGCCTTAATGATATGGAGGTTTAATATATGAACAGCGCCGAAAGTGTATTAAAAAACAATAAAAAACCGCATTATAAGCTTAAAAGGAAAAACATAAATTCAAGTTCTATGAGGAATATGGACTGGCAGCTGCATTTAATAATTGCCGCACCTATACTGTTTATTATAGTATTCAACTATTTTCCTATGCTGGGGCTCAGGCTTGCCTTTGTGGACAAGTTTATTTATACGGAAGGTATATGGCGTTCTCCATGGGGGGGCTTTAAATGGTTTTCTTATATGTTCAGCGGCGGCTTGCCAGAATTTTGGCCCGCTTTTAAAAATACTTTGATAATTGCGGTATCTAAGCTGTTATTCGGCTTTCCCGTTCCCATATTATTTGCCCTTTTGCTTAACGAGGTTAAAAAGACATTTGTTAAAAAGGGCGTGCAGACGGCGATTTATCTGCCATATTTTTTGTCGTGGGTACTTTTGGGCGGCATACTGAAAAATCTGTTTATGGAAGACGGCATTGCCGATAGTTTAGCCGCATTTTTCAATATTGCGCCGCCCCTGTGGCTGCAAGACAACAGTACATTTGTGCCTATAATAATTATTTCCGATATCTGGAAGGGCTTTGGTTTCGGAACGATTATTTACCTTGCCGGACTAACCAATGTAGACAACAACTTATACGAGGCGGCAAGTATTGACGGTGCGACAAGGTGGAAACAGACGACGGCAATTACCATTCCCGCTATTATGCCCGTTATAATTTTAAATCTTGTACTTAATTTGGGGAGTGTATTAAATGCGGGATTTGAGCAGATATTAGTATTGTATACACCTACGGTTTATAAGACCGCAGATATAATAGATACTTTGGTTTACAGGATAACGCTGCAAAGCGGCAGCCCCGATAATTATCCTTTGGGTACGGCGATAGGGCTTTTTAAATCTGTCATATCTTTTATTTTAATTGCGTCGGGTAATTTTATTATGACAAGAACGACAGATTACAAGATATTTTAGGAGGGTGTTATGGTAAAGCAAACGACAAAAGGCTATAAGATGTTTACTGTTTTTAACTATATTATATTGATATTGACAGCGCTGTCATGCATACTGCCCCTGCTGAATGTGCTTGCTGTTTCTTTCAGTTCTAAATCTTCGGTAGAGGCGGGCAATGTATCGTTTTTTCCCATAGGCTTTACGATTGATTCTTATGGATATATATTTACGTCCTCACAGTTTTTTACGGCTCTGTGGGTAAGCGTACAGCGTACTGTGCTAGGCACATTGGTTGCGCTTTTGCTAAC
>JAQVSX010000113.1 GCA_028700355.1 Clostridia bacterium | reverse complement strand
GTAAGGCAGGATGGCGGCATAGGCGTAAGGAACGATATTTTTATTATTCCCACAGTGGGCTGTGTAAACGATATCTGCCAAAAAATAGCGGATACCGCCGCCGCACAGACGGGCTGTAAAGATATTTTTGCATATAAGCACCCTTACGGGTGTTCGCAGCTTGGCGGCGACCATTTAAATACACAGCTTATATTAAAGGGTTTGGCGCTGCACCCTAATGCAGGCGGGGTATTGGTCGTATCGCTGGGTTGCGAAAATAATACGCTCAGCGAATTTAAAAAGGTGCTGGGCAGCTTTGACAAACAAAGAATAAGGTTTTTAACGGCGCAAAAAAGCAAGGACGAAATTGCCGAGGGCGTTAATTCGGTAAAAGAGCTTGTAGAAATATGCAAAAAAGACAAAAGACAGCCTGTTAATATTTCCAAATTGACTATCGGCTTAAAGTGCGGCGGCTCTGATGCGTTGTCGGGCATTACCGCAAATCCGCTTGTAGGGGCGGCTTCGGATAAAATTGTAGCTATGGGCGGCAGCGTTATTATGACGGAAGTTCCCGAAATGTTCGGCGCTGAGCAAATTTTAATGGCAAGGAGCATAGACAGCGGCATTTATAAAAAAATAATAGATATGATAAACGGCTTTAAGCAGTATTACATTAAAAACGGCGAAAGCGTAAGCGAAAATCCCTCGCCGGGCAACAAAGAAGGCGGCATTACAACATTAGAGGAAAAGTCGCTCGGCTGCATACAAAAGGGCGGCAGTTGCGCAATAAATGATGTGATTAAATACGGCGGAAAGGCGGCGCAAAAAGGGCTTACTCTGCTTGAAGGGCCGGGCAACGATATTGTTGCGCAGACTGCGCTTGCTGCGGCAGGGGCAAATATTATTTTGTTTACGACGGGCAGGGGAACGCCGCTCGGCGCTGCTGTGCCTACAATAAAAATTTCCACAAATACCGCTCTTGCTCAAAATAAGCCAAATTGGATAGATTTTGACGCAGGCGGACTGCTAAGCGGCAAAAATATAGACGCTTTAAGCGATAATCTTATTGACCTGATTATTGATGTGTCAGGGGGCAAACAGACAAAAAACGAAATAAACGGTTACCGTGATTTTGCTATATGGAAAAACGGAGTTACTCTATAATAATTGACTTGAGTTAATGTTTAGATATGAACTTGGCATTACATTTTCTGAAAAGGTAGGCTTTAACATTGCCAATTATTTTATAAAAACATTTAAAAAATATACAGGCGTAACGCCGTCTAAATATAAAAGGCTTAAAAAGCTGTTGCATTTCAATAAAATTATAATTAGAGCTTCCCAATTCTAAAAATTTACCGCAAACTGAATAAAAAAAATAATTTTTTATAAACTATTGACAAGCGTAAATTATATGATATAATAATGTTAGCGCTAACTTTTTATAGGAGCTTGCAATGCAAAGGGTTGATAACGGGCCATTATGTTTTTGGGCTTGGAACGGTGAAATGGAAAATAATGAACTCACCGCTCAATTGAAGGATTTAGCCGTCAGCGGCGTTAAGGGTGTATTTGTCCATTCAAGGGCGGGGCTTAAATTGCCCTATCTGGAAGGCGAATGGTTTGAAAAATATAAGCTTACAGCCGCAGAATGTAAAAAATTAGGTCTACAACTTTGGATTTACGATGAGGACGGCTGGCCGAGCGGTTTTGGCGGCGGCCGTGTATATAAAAAATCAGATGAATTTTTACAAAGATATATTATAGGCAAAATAGTTACCCTGCCAAGCAGCGAAATAAAAAACAGCGATATTTTAGCGGTTTACAAAATTAATGACAACGGCTTTGTTAAAGCCGATAACAATTTAAACAATAAAACAGGGGATTATCTGATACTGTATATAGAATGCAACCCTGTATATATAGATATATTAAATAAAGACGCAGTACAGTACTTCATAAAAACTACTCACGAAAGATATAAAACAGAACTTGGGCAATATTTCGGAAATGTAATTAAAGGCATTTTTACCGACGAGCCGCATTTTTCTCCGAGAGGCCTTCCTTGGGGCAAATACTACCAAAGCTTTTTTAAAGAAAAAAGGAAATACGATATTTTTGAGGCTTTGCCCTATTTGTTTATAAAAAAAGAGGGATACAGAAAATACCGTCACGATTATTGGAAAACAATTTCAGAAATGACATTGGAATATTACGCAAAGCCTTATTATAAATGGTGCGAGGAAAACAACCTTATTTTTACAGGACATTACGCTTGCGAAGAAGGGCAATTAGACCAAGTTGCCACAAACGGCGGCGTTATGCCGTTATATGAGTTTCAGCATATTCCCGGCGTGGATTCTTTGGGTAACAGGCTTGTGCCCGCAACGGTATTTAAGCAGGCGGAATCCGTATCCTGTCAGCTTGGCAATAAACTGGTAATGTGCGAAACATATGCCTGTTCGGGCTATGACACAACCTTTTCTGATATTATGTGGATATGGGGCTATCAGGCTGCGCTCGGCGTTAATGTGCCTTGTCTAAGCATTTCTATGTACAGTCTGGAAGGCACAAGAAAAAGGGATTATCCCACATTTTTTTCGTATCAGATGCCTTGGTGGAAAAGGTTTCCCGTGCTTGCAAAGTCCTTTGATTTTATTAACAGTAAAATGATTGAAGGGGAAAGAAAGCAAGAAATATTGCTTATAAATCCCATCAGCGGAATATGGTGCGAAAAGGGCAATGATAACGAAATTGAGGAAAAACAGATATCGGCAGAATTCCGTATGCTTACGGAATCTTTGTTAGATTTGCAAAGGGAGTTTGATTACGGCGACGAGCAGATAATCAAAAAGCACGCAAATATCAGCGGCAATATATTTTATATCGGAAAATGCGGCTATAATACAGTAATGGTGCCTAATACTTGCAATTTAGAAAGCAGCACTCTGCTTTTGTTAAGGCAGTTTTCCGAGGCGGGCGGAAACGTAATTTTTGTAGGGGGCTTGCCTAAGTTTATAAGCGGAATGCCCGCTGATAAAAAAGATTTTGATTTTGAAAAGGTTGTCATTCAAAGCAGGACGGATTTACTAAGAAAATATTTTGTCTGTTATGGGCAAAAAAACGATATGGAATTGATTGACCGTTATACCCGAAGGACAGCGTTGGGTTTTGTTACCGCCTTGCGCTGTTATGACGGCTATAAAGCGCTGTTTGTTGTAAACACAAGCAGAGAGGATTATAAAAGGGTAAGGCTGAGCGCAAAAGGCAGAACGGGGCTTAAAAAATTATGTATAGACGGCAGGGAATTAAATATAAGCGCAAGGTATGATTCTCTTAACGATGTAACCGTTGCCGATATAGAGATAGAGCCGCAGGAGGTTTGCTTTTTTGTTACCGCAAAGGAAAATATAACAGAGGAAAAACCTGTAAGCGTAAATTATTTAAATGATTTTGATATTGATATTTCTGAAAATGTATTGGTAATAGACAAGGTGCTAATAAAGGCTGACGATAAGCAGTTAGGCGAGGATTTTACCATATTTAGCACAGAAAAATTATATAAGCATATAGACGGTTTGGAAAAAGATATAACGCTTACAATGTTCTATGACTTTTATATAAACGGCGATATTGACTGCGGCATTGATATTGCCTGCGAGGATAACGGCGCAGAAGTATTTATTAACGGAAACAAAATTATAAAAAAAGGCTGGTTTACCGACAGGCATTTCGGGCGG
>JAQVSX010000112.1 GCA_028700355.1 Clostridia bacterium | reverse complement strand
TAAGCAGTATATTATATGATATAACCGAAGATGACGAGTACTATATTATTGTAGAAATAAGAAACCCTTCAGCTATCGGCAGTAATACGGGCGGCAGTTTAGGTGAAAGCCCGAGGGTTACCGTAAGCGCTACCGCAGAGTCTTTTCCTGAGGCTTTGAGAAAGATATCGATTGTGCTTGAAAGGACGGTTTTCGGCGGTCATAACAAGGTGCGTTTTATAACGGAAAACCACGCAAAAAAAGGCGTTTTTAAGCTGTTTGACTACACATCGAGAGATTTTATTGCAGATGAAAGGGCTTTTATAATAATGGTAAAAGCAGAAGAGCCTAAATCCATATATGAAGTCAAAATAGGTCTGTCTGACCTTTTAGGGCAGCACATAGTGGATTTGTATAAAAATCAGGAAAAAATGAATTCACGCGCGGTATTTGTCGATGCGCTTCAATTTTTGCAGCAATTAACGAGCGAAGGTAAACAGCCGGTAGCGGGCGTAGTGGAGATTGTTCCTTGCGATACGCAGCTGTCGCCTAAGCTGAACGATAAGGATAAAGTTGATCAAGATAAAAAATTGATATACAGCGGGCTTGCCGCATTTAAAGCCGATAAGCTTGTAGGATATTTTAACGGTGAAGAGACAAGGGCATACAATTTTATCACAAATAATATAATAAGGGCTTTTTATTCCGTAAAAGAGCCAGATTACCATATTGCTACAATAGTAACAAATTCAAAATGTAATGTAAAAGCAATTCCCAATGGTAATAGTTTTGCGTTTGATATAAATATATCTGTTGTCTTAAATGTTACGCAGGCGGACGGGAAATTTGATATTATGAAAATAGACCTTGAAGACTTCATTTCACAGCAATTTAATGAAAAAATACGCCAAGAAATAGCTGAAGCCGTAAAAAAATCACAGCAGGAATTTGAAAGCGATATTTTCGGATTTGGGGATTACATCCATAATCAGCATCCTCAAAAATGGAAAACCATAAAACAAAAATGGGGAGAAATGTACCCTGAGGCTGTAATAAATATTAAGGTGAATTCTAAAATAAAATTTACAGGGCAAATAAAAGAATCGGCAGAATTTTTAAAGGAGAATCAGTGATGTATTCTAAAAAAAACAGTATTACAGCCTCGCAGCTTGTATTATTGATAGTGGGAAGCGCACTGATATTTCCTTATACATTTTTGCCCGTATTAGAAACTCCGCCTGCAAATCAGGATGTATGGGCATGCGTAATTTTAGCTATTGTTTATATAATATTGCTCAGCCTGCCACTCTTAATAATATTAAATAAATTTAGGGGTTTTAACGTCGTAGAGATATTTAATATGATTTTCGGCAAAATTTTAAGCAAGTTTTTTTTATGTATATGGCTGCTGTTTTTTATTGCCTGCCATATTGCTTGCCTTATTATGATGATTATATTTATAAAAATTTATGTTATGCCTTCTTCTCCCGAGTGGGGAATTATGCTTTTTTTGGTAGTACCCGCGGCATACGGAATATATAAGGGAGCGGGGGTTATAGGCAGGCTTTCGCTGTTTATTGTGCCTCTGATTATATTTTCCGTTCTGATATTTTTTGTGTTTTCTATTCCTGATATGAAGCTTGAATTAATACAGCCTATATTTGCAGATTCTACTTTTGCCGATATCAATGCAGGAGGTATGCTGACCGCCGCAAGGTATTCCGAAATTGTTATATTTTTTATTTTCAGCTATTATGTACCTAAAAAAACAAAATTATATAAATCATTTTTTATAGGCGTTGCTATATTCGGCGTTTGTTTTCTTCTTATATTGCTGCCTGTACTGCTTGTTTTAGGCTCTTCTGTGGCAAAGCTTCAATGGAATCCTTATTTTGTATTTTCACGCCAGATAGAAGCGTACGATTTTTTACGCCGTATGCACTCAATTAATTTACTCTTATGGGTTCCTATGTCTATATTGAAGCTTATGATATTCAACTATATGTTCGGGCATATTTTAAAGGGAATGTTTAACTCAAAAACGCACAGATATTTTTCTATGAGCAGCCTTATAATAGGCTCTGTCATTGCGGTGTTGCCTTTTGCAAGTATGCCTTTTGTACACTATATCCGCTCTGACGAGATTTTTCCTTTTATTGTTTTACCCTCGACGCTTATTGTTCCTTTAATAATGCTTATAACATATTTAATCAGAAAGAAAAAGCTTGAAAGAAAAATAAATAAAATAAAAAAGGAAAATAATAACTCTGCTTCCGAATAAATACTATGCATATATATTAAAACTTAGCAAACACTATATATAAATAATAAGGAGGTTATTTTATATGAGAAAATTCAATCCGGGCGAAAATGCCCCTCAATCGGGAACTTATAAAGTAGTTGACCAAAACGGAAAGACTCTTTACACTGTAGAAATGCAGGAGGGTAACAGACTGCCTCCGACACAAAGCTCGCAGCATCATTTTGAGTTAGGCAATTAATTTAAGCTGCAATGCAAAGGCAAATTAAAAGGGCTGATATTTTTTATCAGCCCTGTTTTTTGTCGCTGGGAGAACTTTTTTTAAATTTATGAAGCGGCTTTGTTGCCGGTCCTTCAATAATATTTCCGTCAATGTCGTACCTTGAACCGTGGCAGGGGCAGTCCCAGGTTTTTTCGGCGTCGTTAAAATAAAGCTGACAGCCCATATGTCTGCAAGTGGATTTTACGGTATGAATAACGCCTTCGCTATCTCTGTATATGCCCACCCTTATGCCGTTGATTTTCATAAGGCGAGATTCGTCCTTTTTTATATTAGAGCGGTGCGGCAATCTTTTCAGCCTTCCCCCGATAAGCGTAAAAACCGTTTTAAAGTTTTTATAAAAATAGTTGCCCAAATAATAAAAAGATTTAAAAATTCTTTGCGGGCTGTATGCTTCTTCACAGGGACTGTGTCCTTCCGCAATTATATCGCTTATTATCTTTGCCGCCGCAGTGGAATTTGTCATTCCCCATTTATCGTAACCCGTCATTACATAAACATCGGGCATACTTCGGCATAAAGTGCCGGCATAGGGGAGTTTGTCGGGTGTAGCATAGTCCTGCGCAAACCATCTCCATAAAAATTTGTTTACCTTAAATAGCTGCTGCGCCTTTTTCTGTAAGTCTTGATAATGCTTTTCACAATACCCGCCTTTTGCGGTATCGTGGTTTTCTCCCGCTATCAAAATAATATTTTCTCCGTTATGGACATAGCTTCTTAAAGAATATCCCTCTTCGGCGGTTATAAACATTCCTTCGTTAAAGTCGTCATTTGCCGTAAAGGAATAAATATAAGACGACGACGGGTAAAGCTTTGTAAAATAAAGTCCCCGCTTGTCAAAAAACGGAAAATGGGTGGCTATTACTATTGTACGGGCGCTAATATTTACTCCGTTATCAGCTATTACCTTATAGGGCTTATGGTTATCTTTTATTATATCGACAGCCCTTGTGTTTTCGTAAATTCTATATTTATCGTTGTCGCAAAAATTTTGCGCCAAACAGTCAAGATAGGGGACGGGGTTAAAATGCGCCTGATTATAATATTTTAACGCAGCCTCTAAACTTGCGTTTTTTGTTGCGTTAAACTCGGGGTTTAACATCATTTCGGCATTTATCCCAAGCCTTACCGCTGCTTCATATTCTGTTTCAAGTGATTTTATTTTATCCTCACGCTCGGTAATAACGCAGGAATAGGTTTTTTTAAAGCCGCATTCTATATTGTTTTTAGTTACGGTGTTTTCGATATATT
>JAQVSX010000111.1 GCA_028700355.1 Clostridia bacterium | reverse complement strand
TATATAGTTTTAAAAGATACTGTTTAGAGCTACCCCATTAAACAATTTTACACATATTTGATATATTTGTCAAACTCTATCGTTATTAAAAATATAAAATTGAATTTTTTATGCCTGCTATTTTATTATCTGCATATGCCTTTCTATATCAAACCTTTTCCAAGGCTCGCTCTCCTGAGGCGGATAGGCAATAAAAACCATTCTGTTTTTTGTTACGGGGTGAATAAAGCTGAGCCTTGAAGCAAACAAAGCAAGGTTATAGCCCTTTGCTATGTCTCCCCCGTATTTTACATCGCCGAATATTGGGCATTTTATATGCGAAAGCTGTACCCTTATCTGATGCGCCCTGCCCGTTATAAGCAGTATTTCGAGTAAGGAAATTTTATCCGCTACCTTTTCAAGCACCTTATAATACAGCTGCGCCCTCTTTGCGTTCTCAGTTGCAGAAGGCACGATGTTTACAACGTTTGTAATGCTGTTTTTTTTGATATAATGCACTAATTCGGCATTTTCCTCTGCGGGAACGCCCACGGTTACGGCAAGATATTTTTTTTCAAATTCTCCTTCCCGTATGCTTTGCGAAAGCCTTGACGCAGCCTTTGATGTTTTGGCAAAAACCATAACTCCGCCCGTCGGTCTGTCTATTCTGTGGACGATTCCCAAATAAACATTTCCTGCTTTTTGACAACTTTCTTTAATATATTCTTTTATTATGGTATACATATCCTCGTCTTTGCTTGAATCGGGCATAACGGGAATATTAAAGGGTTTGCAGACTACTATTATGTGGTTATCTTCGTATAGAATATCAAGGTGTTTATGCATTAATCTATCCTTATTTAAAAATGTACAAGGCGCTTGCTCCGCAAGGGAGCTGCAACGTTTTTTCCATTGTGGGAAGTGTTACTTCGTAAGCGTCGCAGGTTCCCCCGTAACCTTTAAGCGCCGTATTTAATATGTTTTTTATAACAGTCGGTTGCAAGCCCGTTGTATAGCTGTTAATTAAAAAAAACAGCGGTTTGTCGGAAAGCAGTTTAGCCGCACTGCTTACAAGCGGATAAAGTCCGCTTTCTATTTTCCATGTTTCCCCCGAAGGCCCTCTGCCATAAGACGGGGGGTCCATTATTACCGCATCGTATTTTTTCCCTCTTTTTATTTCTCTCTGCACAAACTTGAAGCAATCGTCAATAATGTATCTTATGCCGCTGTCTATATTTGACAGCCTCGCATTTTCACCCGCCCTTTCTACCATCGCCTTTGCGGCATCTACATGGCAGACCTGTGCGCCTGCGCTTGCGCATGCCAATGTAGCGCCTCCCGTATAGGCAAAAAGGTTAAGCACGGAGATTTTCCTGTCTGCGCCCTTTATTAGCGTGATAACCTTATCCCAATTTAACGCCTGTTCGGGAAAAAGCCCTGTATGCTTAAAGCCCATAGGCTTTATTATAAAATTAAGGCTGCGCCAGCTTACAGTCCATTGCGGCGGCATGGGTAGGTAATATTCCCAGTTTCCGCCGCCGCCGCTTTTGATATATCTCGCATGCAGCCCCTTATAGCTGCTGAGATTAAATGCGGCAGGCCATATTGCCTGAGGGTCGGGTCTGAGCAGTATAATGTCTTTCCATAATTCAAGCTTTTCGCCGCCGCCCGACGCTATTATTTTATAATCTGACCATTCTTCGTTATAATTCATAAATAAAGCCATAATAAAATTAAGCCCTTTCTATAAATATATATACTTGTTCTCCGTTTATATCCCACTGCTTGCTGTTACCGCTTTCGCCTTTTGAAATACTCGATGCAAGCACATCTTTAGCTATACCGTATTTACTGCTGCTTAATACTTTATCTGCCTTGCCCTCTGCCTTGTAAAAAATATTAATTCTGTCGGTAACCTCAAAGCCGCTATCCTTTCGCATTGTCTGAATTTTGCTTACAAGCTCTCTCGCTATACCCTCGCAGATAAGCTCTTCGCTCAGCTGTGTTTCAAGAACCACAGAAATTCCGCCCATAGATGCCGCAGCAAAGCCCTCTTTGTTTTTAGGCGAAATCAAAAGGTCGTCTTTGGAAAATTCTACTTTAACGCCGCCTATTTCTGCGGTAAAAATTTTGCCGCTGCCTACGGTATCGGCAATTAAATCCGCATCGCAACTAAACAAGTATTCCCTTATGGCGTTTAACAATTTGCCGTATTTAGGTCCGAGAGTTTTAAGCTGCGGCTTTATCTCGTAGCCTGAAAATTCTTTTATTGACTGCACTTTTTCAAACTCTTTTATGTTAAGCTCTTCTAAAACTATTTTCTGATAATTTTGGGGCAGCTCAAACTCTCCCGCAACATAGATTTTTTGCAGAGGCTGTCTGTTTTTAATATTCGCCGCAGAGCGCGCCGCCCTTCCCAATACGACGATATCGAGAGCAAATTTCATATTTTTTTCAAGCTCGAAGTCTATCCATTTTTGATTGCTTTTGGGAAAATCGTTTAAATGAACGCTTACGGGCGCATCTTTAAAAAACGGCGTAACCAAATTTTGATATATGTTTTCTGCCATATAAGGAATATACGGCGCAATTATTTTTGTTAAAGTAACAAGCACCGTGTAAAGCGTTGTAAACGCCGCCGCCTTATCGTCGGTCATACCCTTGCCCCAAAACCTTTCACGGCACCGTCTTACATACCAGTTTGAAAGCCTGTCTGTAAAATCCTGTATGTTCCTTGCGGAATCAGTTATGTTGTATTTGTCGAGATATTCTTCTGTCCTGTTAATAAGCGTGTTTACCTCTGACAAAATCCATTTATCCATTACAGAAAGCTTAACGCCATCTATGCTGTACTTTGTCGGATTGTATTTGTCTATATCGGCATAAAGCACAAAAAAAGCATAGGTATTGAGCAGCGTACCCATAAATTTTCTCTGTGCCTCGTCAACGGCTTCGGCATAAAAGCGGGTAGGTATCCAAGGCGCGCTTGTGGTATAAAAATACCACCTTACAGCATCTGCGCCCTGCTTGTCAAGAACGCTCCACGGGTCTATCACATTGCCTTTGTGTTTGCTCATCTTAATGCCGTTTTTATCGTTTACATGGCCTAGTACTATACAGTTTTTGAAAGGCGACTTATCAAAGAGCACCGTAGAAATGGCAAGCAGCGTGTAAAACCACCCTCTCGTCTGGTCTATTGCCTCGCTTATAAAATCGGCGGGGAAGTTTTTTTCAAAAAGTTCTTTATTTTCAAAAGGATAATGATACTGCGCAAAGGGCATAGCTCCGCTGTCAAACCAGCAATCTATTACTTCGGACGTTCTTTTATACTCTCCGCCGCAATCACATTTAAATGTTACATTGTCTATATAAGGTCTGTGCAGTTCTATATTTTCGTCGCAACCTGACAGCTCTACCAGTTCTTTTATGCTGCCTATAACCTTTATCTTACCGCACTCTCCGCATACCCAGACGGGCAGAGGCGTTCCCCAATATCTTTCACGGGACAATCCCCAATCAATTACATTTTCAAGAAAATCGCCCATTCTGCCGCTCTTTATGTTTTCGGGGAGCCAATTTACAGAATTGTTATTGCTAATCAGCTGCTCTTTAAGCGCTGTCATCTTTATAAAATATGTGCTTCTCGCATAGTAAAGCAGCGGCGTATCGCACCGCCAACAAAAAGGATAGCTATGCTCGTATGGCTTTTCTGCTAAAAGCAGTCCCCTGTCGCTTAAATCCTTAATAATTAATTTATCTGCCTGTTTTACAAATATGCCTTCAAGCCCTTTT
>JAQVSX010000110.1 GCA_028700355.1 Clostridia bacterium | reverse complement strand
GTTTATTGTCAGCTTTTTATCATAATTGCTTGATTTAAGAATAACGCCGCTGAAAGTTTGCTTATCTAAATTATAACTTAGCTTTATTTTTTTCTTTTTAGATATCGCCGTTACAGCCGCCTCGTCAATTATGCCACTGTCAGTTGATACTGTTACTATATCTTTGTCTTCGGCATATTTTTCAATAAGCACTGTCAAGAAATTTTTATATTCCTTTTTGTCGGCAGTAACTTCTTTATAAACTTCGCCGAAAATATCTTTTATAATCTGCTGTTTTTTGGCAAGCAGCATTTTTTTGGCTTCTATCTGAGCGGCAGAAACCTTTCTGTAAATAATAGCCTGCTTTTCTTTCTCTATTTTTTGCAAAACCTTTTTTTCGTAATCTGAGGCTAAGGTATGAACCTTTTTTATTTCCGTATCGGCTTTTTGCTGAGCCTCATCTATAAAGCTTTTTGCAAGAGAGCGGCTGTCGCTTATAATTTTTTCTATTATTGCTTGTTTAGCATCCATAATTATCTTATACTGCTTAACTGATTGTTTGCAGATTGGGCATAAATACCACAATAAAAGACATAATCGCAGCAAAAAGCGCGTATGTTTCTACCATAACAGTCATCATCATACCTTTGGTAAATTCCTCAGGCCGTTTAGCAAGAAGACCTATTGAAGATACCGCAACTTTACTCTGATATATTGCGGTAATTAAACCGCCTAAAGCTGCAGGTAGGCAGCCATAAAGCATCAAATAACCTGATTGGTCGGTTAATGCCAAAACGTCGCCGAAAATGTTGATTCTCATCAGCACAAGAAAGCCTATAAGCAATCCGTATAGACCTTGCGTGCCGGGCAGTAATTGAAGCAAAAACGCTTTCATAAATTTATCGGGCGATTCGCTTACAAGGCCTGACGCAGCCTGTCCGGCTTTGGCTACTCCTATTGCCGAGCCAATACCTGACAGCAATACCGCCAGCACCATTCCTATAATAGCCAAACAAGTACCTGTTGTAATCATGTTAACCTCCGTAACTATACTAATAGTTTTTATATATAATTTTTATTATTTTACTATATGATATTTTAATTTGCTGCCGTACGGAACAAAAGTGCGGCCGCCGCCGGTGTAAAACCTTGAAAAAAATTCTACATATTGCAGCCGGCTGTTATGCACATACGCGCCAAGCACATTAATGCCTATATTAAAGCCATGTCCTACAATCAGCACTATTACTCCAAACAGCGCCAAATACCAAGTCCCGAGCATAAGATTCGCCAATGTATTCATAATAAGCCCCACAACTCCTGACGCAAGCCCTAAACCGAACAACCTCGAATAGCTTATTATATCGCCTATATATCCTACAATACCGTAAAGGCTGGTAAAGCCTTTGCCGATTTTAGCGAATATGCCTTTTTTTTCTCTGCCCTGAGTCAGCACCAGCAGCACCAAGCCTGAAATAGCAACATATTTACCTATTTCTGGCAAGCTTTTCGAAAACGAGCCGAGTGCCATAAGCCCTATACCTATAAATAACAGATACCAGCTGCCTACATCCATTAATGCATCTAAAGTTTTACCTTTTTTTATCAGATCTGCTCCCTTTAACCCTAAGCCGAACAATATCTGAAATACGCCGAGACCGAGGCAAAGCGCCATCATGAGTAAAGGCTCTTCTAAGGGGTTAAACCATTTTAAAGAATTTAAAAAAGCCGCAAGCGCGCTGCCGTTATCTGCGGCAACAGCTAAATCTATACCAAACCAGCCGCCGAATACCGTCCCCCAAAGCAAAGTGGATATGCCGCCTAGGGCTATGACCGTTATAACCTTTCTTGTAGCGTCTTCCATACTGAATTTTTTTAACAGAAAAAAACAGACTATCGCAAGCACTAAACCGTATCCTGCATCAGAAAGCATTATGCCGAAAAATATAAAAAAGAATATGCCTGCGTATAAATTGGGATCCCTGTCATTATGACTAGGCGGCGAATACATATCTGTAACAGCTTCAAAGGGCTTTACCAGCGCATTATTTCTCACATAAGTCGGAGGATTATCCTGCTCATTGATTTCTGAAAATTCTATCAAAATATTCGGAGTTTCTTTTTTTAATGTCTGCTGTACCGCTTCTATGCTTTCTTCGGGGACAAAAGCTTCAAGTATAAATGTTGATGCCGAGCTTTTAAAATTCTTTTTCTGCTCTTTTGTATATACGGCAATATTATAATAGTCGTATAAAAGCTTTATGTCTGAAAGCATAGGTTTATGGCGCATTATTTTGCCCAGAAGTGCCGCCCTTTGCTCTTTTATATATTCAATTTGCTGTTTATGAGTGTTTATTAATTCTGACGGCGTTTTATCGTAATCAAAAAATATTCTTGAAAAGCTTAGTTGCGTCAGCTTTTCCGAAAATGCTGTATAATCTTCCTTTGTGCAGATTAATACGAAAACTACCTGACCTATACCCTTGTATTTTTGTATTATTACTCTTTGCTGCTTTTCAAAAAATTCAGTTAAGGGCTTTTCAAATTCCGCAGGCAACGTGCAGAGCATAATTTTTGTGTTTGCCGTATCCTTAAACATATTTAAGGGAACATCAATTTCGCTGAAATTTTTTATCTGCTCTATTATGCTTTCGTGCTTGGAAATTTCGTTTTTAAATAATAACAGCTTTTCACTGCAGCTTTCCAATTCAGATACGGCGGAAAAAATTTCGTATTCGTTTTCCGTTATCATTTTAAATTGATTAAAAGAAATACTGCTGCGGACGGAAAATAACGGCTTTTTTACTTTTTGGGGTTTTTCACCCTCTGTTTTTTGTAAAGCGCTCTGCTTTTCTGCCTCTTCTAAAATATGTATGGCGGATGTTAACCTTGACAGCTTTTCGTTTAAGTCCTCGTCATTGTGGATATCTGTACCGCTTGCCAAAAAATCAAAATCCTCCGTTTTTTTAAGCTCTATGGATTTTGTCTGCTGCAATGCTGCCAATATTTTATTTTGCTGTTTTTTCAGCCCCAATAACCTAAGCTTACTCATTTTGACAATAGCCATTATATTTCAGAAAGCCTCCGCTTTATGTAATCTTTTGCTTTTTCTGCGTTTTTTTTGCCGATTCGGCTGATAGTTTCTATGTTTTTTTGGCACTCTAAATAAATGTCTTCGGCTTGCCTGTCACCCTCTATGCCTGCTGCCTGATACTGTTTTTCTGCCTCTTCGCTTAGCCTGTTTTTTTCGTCAGCCTGATGTATACTTTGATATTTTTTTGCGTCAGCAACAATTTTATGAGCTTTAACGTTTGCTTCCTTTATTATATTTTCAGCCTCTTTTTCGGCTTCCATTATTGAAGTAATAGCCTCTTTAATCATAAATACTCCTAAATTTATTTTGTTCCGAAAAGCCTGTCCCCCGCATCGCCGAGACCGGGTATAATATAGCCGTTTTCGTTTAATGTTTCGTCGTATGCGGCAGTGTAAATATCAACATCGTCAAATTCGCTTAATATTCTGTCTACACCGGCTTTTGCCGCAACCAAACACATATATTTTATTTTGTTGCAGTTATTTTTTTTAAGCAGCTTAATCGCCGATGAAGCACTGCCTCCGGTCGCAATCATCGGATCTACCACAATCAAATCACGCTCTGTAGAGTCAAAAGGTATTTTACTGTAATACTCTATAGGCTGCTTTGTCTCGGTATCGCGGTAAATTCCGATATGTCCGACTTTTGCGTTAGGCACAAGTTTAAGTATTCCGCTTGCCATTCCAAGCCCTGCCCGTAATATAA
>JAQVSX010000109.1 GCA_028700355.1 Clostridia bacterium | reverse complement strand
CTACGGCTATAAGCAGCTCTTCGCTGATTACTGCCGATAAAAAAGTGTATTATATAAACTACGGCGGCAGCGAAGATATACCAAAGCTTAAAGAGCATTTAAGGTTAAGCAACATAAACGAAATAGAATGCGCCTTTTTCGCAGACTGCAATAACGCCGCAAGGGTTATGCCGCATTTAAAAAAATACGGTATACAAAAATTTATTATGCCCTACAATAACAAATATCAAAATACATTTAAAGATTTAGAGCAGAAAAATAAAATAATATATCTGCTTAGCAATGAAGTATATACATATAAAAGTATTAAGTTTTCGGCGTATTATGTTAATGACAACTACTTTGGGGCAAGCGTGGTAATTGACGGCAAAAGTATATTGTATTTGGGCGGCAATTCGGAAGAATGTTTGACTTATATGTCGCTAAATGCAGGCAATATGCCCCATATAATTTTTTCTGAAGATTTTAATCAGATAAAAAATTATTTTTTACCTAAAATAATTGTCTCGTCAAAATATTTTGCCGATAATAATTACAACTGTTTTAGCAGTGCATACCGCGGAAATTTGATTTTTGAAATAAAAAATGATAGAATAATAAAAAAGTACTCTTACAGATAACGGAGATAATTTGAAATTTAAGGAAATAAAAAGATATTTAGTAAATAAGCCCGACAATTCTTTTTTTTATTTAGAAGGAAGCGATGCCTATTTTCGTGAAAAAGCTCAGGAAATGATTATTAGCAGTCTGGTAACAGCCTATCAGGATATCAATGTTACAAGGCTTAATTTGCCTTCGGCTAACGAAATATATGAAAGCTGCAGCGTTCTGCCCTTTATGAGCGAATACAGGGCGGTTGTAGTAAGGGAATATTATCCGTCGGCGCAGGACATAAAAAAGCTGGTAAATTTAAAGCTGTCGGACTGTGTTCTTATTATATCAAATTCTCAAAAGAGCCTTATAGGCGGCTTGAACAATAATTTTGTAGACTGCAATAAAGAATCTGTTCCTGTACTTGCAAATTGGATAACCACTCTTTTAAAAGCGCAGAATAAGCAGACGGATATTCATGCGGCAAGTATGTTAGCGCTGTATTGCGGTCAGGATATGATGAGAATAACAAACGAAATAAAAAAACTTTCTTCTTTGCCTCAAACGCAGATTACCGAAAGCGACATAGAGCAAAATGTATCTAAGGAAATTGAGTATCAGGCATATATGCTTGCAAATGCCGTAACGGAAAGCGGCAAGGATATTTATCAAATACTCGGCGACTTTATAAACAAGGGAACGGAAAGCTATTTAATCAATTCCCTTTACAATAATTATAAAAGGATGTATTATGTAAAAGATTCGCTGCAAAATAGCGAGCGTTTATCTAAGGCTTTAAAAGTAAAGCCTTATGCTGTAACAATGACGGCAAAGGCGGCAAAGAATTATGATAAAGACAGTCTTGCAGGTGCGCTTAAATTGCTTGCAGATACCGAATATAAGATAAAGAGCGGCTTTATGGGGGTTAAAAACGCTCTCTATTATACTGTTGCTACACTGCTTAATAATAATTTAAAAAAGGTATGATAATTATTTTTAACAAATAATTAATCAATTAAAAATATGGAAACAAAACAAAAAACAAATATTAATATAGAAAAAAGATTTAACAAATGGGTATATATCGGCGCTTTGTATTTAAGCTATATGGCTGGCGCATATCTGCAATCGGAAATGACAATATACGGCGTTATAGAAAATTTCAGTATGCTGCTTAGCACTATACAACAGCAGGCACCGTATTCTACCGTAATATTGTTAAGGTTTATTATACCCTTGCTCAGTGTAGGCTTATTCGAGCTTTTTTCACGTATATTTTACGCTCTTTGTAACACCTTTTCTTTCGGAGCGGTAAGCATGAGCTCTAAAGATTTTGTTTCCTGTCTGCGCATATTTACAATTCTTGCCAACATAGCGTTGGGAATATTAAACCTGCTGTATTACTTTTTTAATTTTTTAATACCCTTGGGCTTTATGGTGCTTAGCTTTGCAATAACGACGGGCGCTTATTTTATGTTTTTTATGTATATCAACAAGCATTACCTTGACAAAAAGACGGTACACAGGGCTTTTCGCATAATGGCTGTTTTTTATTTAAGCATAAGCTTTTTTAATATTGTGGGGGGGCTGATACTTTGAAAAAATTTACACTGATATTTGCGGCATTACTGTCAGCCATAATACTGATTGCACCCAAAAGCGCAACGGCGCAAGAAGACAGCGAAATAGAACAAGGCTTTGTTTACGAGCAAGGCTATTTCGAGACGGAAAGCGGCGGCTTCGATATTGACACTTTTTTAAGAATATTTTCCACAGAATTTTCAGACCGCACAAACGGCACTAATAAAGAATTGCAGGCAGCACTGTTTTTGGCAGAGGTTTTTTCTGATATGGGGCTTAAAACATCAAAGATTGACGATGCCGATGATTTTGAGGATTATTTACAGGGTTTTAAATTCGGCTCAAATCAAAAGCAGTCTAACAACGTAATCGCCGTAAAGCCCGCACAAAATCAGACAAAGCAAAATGTCGTTATAGGCGCTCATTACGATAATGCATACGGCTTTGAACGGAGAAACCCGTATACAAATCTCAATTACAGCTCGCTAAGCCACGGCGCTTATGATAACGGTTCGGGCGTTGCGGTAATGATGAATATTGCCCACAGCATAAAGGACAAAAACCTGCCCTTTAATGTTACTTTTATTGCTTTCGGCGCAGAAGAATCGGGGATGAACGGTTCTTCCCATTATGTAAGCAATATTTCGGCAACTCAAAGAGAAAATATGCTTTTAATGGTTAACCTTGACAGCATAGCGGCGGGCGATTATCTATATATGTTTTGTTTAGACTGGAACAGCGGTCATGAAGGATTTATACGCAAACAGGCAGGCGACCTAAATATTCCTTTAAGGGCGCTGCCCCTCAACAAAAAATTTGTTGCAGACCCTTTCGGCAGTCAGGTATATTCACATTACGGCTATTTCAGCGATAATTATCCTTTTATGCAGCAAAACATTCCCACGGCTATTTTTATGTCTATGAATTGGAATTCTAAAAAGAAAGCCGGCGTAGTAGAGAGCGACATCAATGCCGATATTATGCATACGGAAAACGATAATTATCAAAAATTAACAGAGCTGTACCCCGAAACATATTTATCAAATATGCAAAATGTATCGGATATAGTAATTAAAACACTTGAACAGCAAGATTTTGCCGAGGCAATGGCGCAGAGCAGGAAAGACACCCCGACATATGATTTTATAACAAATCCGAGAAATCTAATCATTATGGCCTTTACGGTATGGCTTGCATTTGTGTTGCTCAGCTATTTTTATTACGGCAAAATAAAAAAGTCTGCAGAAAAAAGCATTAAAGATTTTATGAGCGACCCCGAAAACATCGAGAGGATGAACAAACTATTTAAAGGCATAGGGGGAACGCCGCCATTTAACAGCGCCGTAAAGCCGCAAAGCAAAAATGAAGATTTCAGCGTATTCGGAAAAGAATTTGACAGCAAAGAAGACGACGAAAATAATGATAAATAGGGAAGCCCTAAATTAGAAACTTAGGAGATTTTTCTTATGATTATAGATTTTCACACGCATATACTCCCCGACCGCATTGCGGCAAGGGCATTATCTACACTTAAAAAACAAAGCGGAGACATCATTACATATACAGATGCCACGCTTGCCGATACCCGCAGTAAAATGCAAGAATGG
>JAQVSX010000108.1 GCA_028700355.1 Clostridia bacterium | reverse complement strand
TTATAATATTCTCCGCCGAAAGCCAGCCTGAAAAACATATCGCTCCACATAGAACATTTAAAGCCGTAACAATCCGCTATTTCGTGTATCTTTTTTAAATGGTTAATCATTATATCCTTGCGGTCTTTTATGCCGTGCAAATCTTTGTATTTACCCAGCCCCAACATATGTGCTTCGTCCATACCAATATTTACATTAACGGAAGAAAAACATTCCGCCAAAGTGGAAAAAATATTTTCTATCAGTTTATATGTCCTTGGATTTTCCGCAAGCAGTATATCGTTGCAGTCAATAATATTTGAATACGGTTCCCACCGTGTTATGGCGTTAAGATGAGCTAGCGTCTGTACGCAGGGTATTACCTCTATGCCGAACAGCCTTGCGTATGCATCTATTTCTCTCAATTCTTTTTTAGAATATCTGCCCCTTAAATAGCCGAAATAAGGCTCGTCGTTTACTTCATAAGTATCTTCGGTATAAAGTTGCAGCGAATTATAGCCCATTACCGCTAACAGCCTGATTAACTTTTTTACCGCTTCGGGTTTTAAAACAGCATTTCTCGAACAGTCTGCCATCACGCCTAAATTATCAAAAAGGCAGTTTTCCTTAACGGTTATTTCTTTGCAACCGTTTTGTAAAAATAGCCTGAGCGCCCTGAAAATATAGCTGTAATTGCGGTATTCTATTACTAATTTGCTGGAAAAAAAACAAAAAGAGTTAGCTTTGCTTTTTCTTACCTCTAAATTTATTCCGCTGTTGCCTACACTTACCGGTAAGGTGTTTTTGATTTCGTTTATCGCTCTGTACAAGTTGTCATTTAAAAACTTCTTTCTGATTGTTAACATTTCAGCTCCTAATACAATTTAATATAATAATAAATTTATTATATCAAAGTAGATTATATCTTGCAATCATATACTTGTATTTTGTCGGTATATATCGAATTAAGTCGTTTAAGTCATAAGTCTTAATGCAAATTTGCACATAAATATGCCGCTTTTGTTAAAAATTACTAATAGGAAAACTCTAAAATATAAAAGGGAACCAAGCACTGTTATAATAATTATTATAAACTTAAACTTTGTTCCCTTTTTTTTAGCAAACATATTCAGGGGCTGTTTTAGATAATATTTTTTATTCTTTTGCCCTGTATGCCGCTTTCTGACGGCTGTTGAAATCAAGTATGTTTTTTCTTATGCGCAGGCTTTTTGGAGTAACCTCCAACCTTTCGTCATCGCCGATAAATTCAAGACATTCTTCCATGCTGAATACTCTGGGGGTTTGCAGGCGTAAAGCCTCGTCGCTTGAACTTGACCTCATATTTGTTATGTGCTTCTTTTTGCATACATTAACCCTGATATCTTCGGCTTTTGGCTGATAGCCCACAACCATACCCTCATACACCTTTGTGCCCGGCGTTATAAACAGCACCCCCCTTTCCTGTGCATTATACAACCCGTAAGTTACAGCCTCTCCCGTTTCATAAGCTACAAGCGAGCCCGTCTGCCTGCGGGGAATTGCTCCCCTGTATTGCTCATACTGCAAAAAAACAGAATTCATAACGCCCTCTCCCTTGGTATCGGTCAAAAATTCGTTTTTATAGCCGAAAAGCCCGCGCGACGGAATTGTAAACTCCATTCTTATGCGGGAGCCCATAGGATTCATATGCGTTAACTCTCCCTTTCTCTGTCCCATTTTTTCCATAACAGTGCCTGTGTGATTTTGTGGAACATCAATAATCAGCTTGTCAATAGGCTCGTATATTTTGCCGTCTATCGTCTTATAAATTACTTTTGGGGGGCTGACGGCAAATTCATAACCTTCCCTTCTCATTGTTTCTATTAATATAGAAATATGCATTTCTCCTCTGCCGAAAACCTTAAAGGTGTCGGCATTTGATGTGTTTTCCACCCGCAGAGAAACATCTTTAAGCATTTCTTTAAAAAGCCTTTCCTTTAAATGCCTTGTAGTTATAAATTTGCCTTCCTTTCCTGCAAAAGGGCTGTCGTTTACCGAAAATGTCATTTCGATTGTAGGCTCGCTGATTTTTACAAACGGCAGAGGCTCAGGCGTATCTACGGCGCAAACCGTCTGACCTATCGTTATGTTTTCTATACCCGAAAAGCATATTATATCGCCTACATCGGCTTTTTCTATGGGAATTCTCTTCAAACCCTCTATCTGATACATATTTACAAGCTTGCCTCTATAAGGCGGCGTTATATTGTGATAATCTGTTACTATTACATCGCTGCCCGCTGTCGCACTGCCCCTTTCTATACGCCCTATGCCTATTCTGCCCACAAAATCGTTATAATCTATTGCCGAAACAAGAAGCTGCAACGGAGCGGTTTCGTCTCCTTCGGGAGGGTCAAAAAAGTTAATTATTTTTTCAAATAGGGGAACAAGGTCTTTTCCTTTATTTTTATAGTCCATTGTTGCAGTTCCCTCTCTGCCTGAACAATATATTATAGGGCTGTCTAGCTGTTCTTCAGACGCATTAAGGTCAACAAGCAACTCAAATATATCGTAGCTTGTCTTTTCAAGCAAAGAATCTGCTCTGTCTATTTTATTTACTACAATTATCAGCTTATGCCCAAGTTCAAGCGCCTTTTGTAAAACAAACCTTGTCTGCGGCATAGGACCTTCAATGGCATCAACCAAAACCAAAACGCCATTAACCATTTTCAGCACCCTTTCCACCTCTCCGCCGAAATCCGCATGTCCGGGGGTATCTATAATATTAATCTTTATATCCTTATAATGGATTGAGGTGTTTTTCGCAAGTATGGTAATACCTCTTTCTCTTTCAAGGTCGTTAGAATCCATTACCCTGTCGTTAATCTGCTGATTTGAGCGGAACATTCCGCCCTGTTTAAGCATTTGGTCTACCAAAGTTGTTTTGCCGTGGTCAACGTGCGCAATAATAGCAACATTTCTTATATCATGTCTTACCAAAATTTTTCTCCTTCTCGCAAAAAAAAAGCTGTAACAACAGCTTTATCATTTTACATATATATTATTATATCATTTTAAATAAAAAATCCAAAATAAAAATTCTGCTACGACAAAAAAATACGCTGAAATTATTAAAATAAGTCTAAATAAAAAATTCCCCTACGGTAATGCAGGGGAAAAAGTAATATGGAAAGCTCTAAAATAAATTTAAATCTTTTTACAGTATCAGATATATATTATCCTCTGGCAGTTTTCACATTCTATTATTTTTGCGTTTTTCAGCCTGTCCATTTGTTGCAGCGAAATTTGCATACTGCACCCACCGCACATATTTTCCCTTACCGGAACAAGTACGGGGAAAATTTTGTCTGCCCTTTTTTTATTATACCGTGAAAGCAGTTCGGGTTTAATAGTTTTTGCAAGCTCGCTTAGTTTCTGGTTTATTTGATTTACCGGCTCTTGCTTTTCCTGTTTTATTTGGTCAAACATTTCTTTATTTTTAGAATATTCTGTTCTTGCGGCATTATATTTTGCCCTAAACAGCGCAAAGGATTTTGACACCTCTTCCATTTCTCTTGATAACGAATCCGCTTCCCTTTCTATACTTCTTAATGTGTCAAGCTTTTGGTTTATTTTTTTTGCAAGATAAGAAATTTCGTCCTCGCTTTTAAGGGTATTTAATGTATCTTCGTATTCCTTTATCAATGCGGAAATGTCTTTATATTCCTGCTGGGCTTTTTCCAGATGGCTTAAAAGGTCCTTTGCCCTCTTATCCATTTTTATTACATTTTCTTCTGAATCTAGCAAAAATTTTTTTGCCTGCATTGCTTTTATCCTTTCAGGGCAGTTTGCAAGCGCCGATTCTATTTTCCTAA
>JAQVSX010000107.1 GCA_028700355.1 Clostridia bacterium | reverse complement strand
TTTGAAAAAACTTAAAATAATGTTTCTGGGAGGGATAGGCGAAATCGGAAAAAATATGACCGCCATACAGTACAATTCTGATATTATTGTAATTGATGCGGGCATGTCTTTTCCCAACGAGACTCTGCCCGGAATAGATTTTGTTTTGCCCGATATAACATTTTTAAAGGAAAATCAACAAAATATAAGGGCGATTTTTTTAACCCACGGACACGAGGACCATATAGGCGGACTTGCGTATGCTTTAAAGGAATTTAGCGCTCCCGTATACGGAACAAAAATGACTTTATTGCTTGCGGAAAGCAAGCTCAAAGAAAATAAAATCAGCAGCGAAAGTCTGAACTGCGTAAATGTCGGCAGCACTGTCAAGGCAGGCTGCTTTAATGTGGAGTTAATAAGCGTATGTCATTCTATAACGGGAAGCGTTGCGCTTAATATCAATACGCCGCTTGGCTCTGTATTTATGACGGGAGATTACAAGCTTGACTTTACCCCTATAGGAAGTGAAAAAACAGACCTTGCGAGGATAGCGGAAATCGGTAAAAAGGGCGTGCTTGTAATGATGGCGGACAGCACCAATATAGAGCGTGAAGGCTATACTATGAGCGAAAGGACGGTAGGAGAGACCTTTGACCAGCTTTTTGCCGCAAACACCGACAGAAGAATAATAGTAACAACCTTTGCGTCAAATGTCCACAGATTGCAGCAAATTCTTGATGTCTCAAAAAAATACGGGCGCAGAGTTGCTTTTTCGGGCAGAAGTATGCTTAAAATACTTGATGCCGCCACAACCATAGGAGAATTGAAATACGAAAAAGACAGGCTTATAGATATTGATAAAATTTCCAAAATTGCGGACAAAAACCTTACGATAATATCTACAGGCAGTCAGGGCGAGGCTATGAGCGTACTTACACGCATGGCGCTCGGTTCTTTTAATAAGGTAAACATAGGTTCAAACGATACCGTTATTATTTCTGCATCTCCCATACCCGGTAACGAAAGAATGGTATATAATGTAATAAACAACCTTTACAAAAAGGGAGCAAATGTTATATATAACCTTTTGGAAAAGGTTCATGTTTCGGGACATGCCTGCCGTGAAGAGGCGAAATTGATGTTATCGCTTATAAAACCCCGCTTTTTTATTCCCGTTCACGGCGAATTCAGACATCTTTTGCAGCATAAAAACCTTGCTATAAGTATGGGGCATAGGGAAAACGAAATTATTGTAGCTGAAAACGGTAATATTATAGAGGTAACCAAAGCCACAATTAAAAAGGCGGGCAACATACAGTCAGGCTCGCTGCTTGTAGACGGCTTGGGCGTTGAAGATATCGGCAGTATAATTTTGCGTGACAGAAAGCGCATTGCCGAAGACGGCATTATAGTTGCGGTGATAGGCATTAACGAAGACAGCGGCGAGATAACCGCAGGTCCTGAAATAATAAGCCGCGGCTTTATGAGCAAAAACCCCGACAGCTTTAACGAAAGCATTAAGCAAGTTGTGCTAAATACTTTAAACAATATAGAAATAAAAACAATGACAAGGGAAGAAGTGCAAAGCGCAGTGCGCAAAGATTTAAGAAATTATATTTTTAAAAAGGCAAAATCTTCGCCTATGGTGCTGCCTTTTATAATATCTCAGTAATGAATTTAAAAGATATAAAAAATTATTGTTTAGATAGCGTTATACCGCTGATAAGCGAAGAAACCGAAAATCTTTTAAAGCTTATAATAAGTATTAAAAAACCGTTAAAGGTTTTAGAAATCGGTACGGCGGTGGGTTATTCTGCCGCCTTAATGCTAACTTACGGCGCTCAAAGCGTGTATTCGATAGAAATTGACGAAAACAGATTTTTTCAGGCAAAACAAAACTTAAAGGATTTAGGCTTTGAGGGTAGGGCGGCGCTGTATTTAGGTGATGCTTCCCAAATACTACCAAGCATTACAGGCAGTTATGATTTTGTGTTTATAGACGGCCCCAAAGGGCAATATATAAACTATATACCGTATATACTAAATTTGATAAGCCTCGGTGGCGTAATAATATGCGACAATATTAATTACAGGGGGCTTGTCGACGGAAGCGTCAAAATGAAAAGAAATTCGCTTACAATGGTTAATAACCTGAGAAAATTTATAGAATATATAACTACTGATTCTAGGCTGATTACACAGATTTTTGACATAGCAGAGGGAGTATCATTAAGCTGTAAAATAAGCGGTTAGGAGGCTTTTATGGCAGAGCTTTTAGCTCCGGCGGGCAATATGCAAAAACTAAATACCGCAGTGCATTTCGGCGCAGATGCTGTATATTTCGGCGGTCAGTATTTCGGGCTTAGGGCGTTTTCAGAAAATTTTACAGAGCAGGAAATTATTTTTGCACTTGATATTTTGCATAAAGCGGGTAAAAAAGGTTTTGTTACCGTTAACATATATCCCAAAGATGATGATTTTGCTCTTTTAAAAGATTACTTTGTTTTTTTGCAAAGCGCCGGAGCAGACGGTGTGATAATTTCTGATATCGGGGTAGTAGAGCTATGTAAAAAATATGCGCCCGATTTAGAAATTCACATAAGCACTCAGGCTAACACATTAAATTCTTATACGGCAAAATTCTGGCAAAGTATGGGAGCAAAAAGAATAATACTCGCAAGGGAGCTTAGCTTAAAACAGATAACCGAAATAAGAAATGCGCTTGACGATAAAACGGAAATAGAAATTTTTGTGCACGGCGCAATGTGTATCAGTTACAGCGGAAGATGTCTTTTGTCTAATTATTTAAGCGGCAGAGACAGCAACCGTGGTGAGTGCGTTCAGGCTTGCCGCTGGCGGTATGAAATAAGAGAGGCTGAGCGTAAGGGTGATTTTCTTATGCTTGAAGAAGACAGTCAAGGCAGTTATATATTAAACAGCAAGGATTTAAACCTTATCCGCCATTTAAAAGAGCTTGTAAATGCAGGCGTAAACTCATTTAAAATTGAAGGCAGAATGAAATCCGAATACTATGTCGGCACAGTGGTAAACAGTTATAAAAGGGCGCTTGCGGACATAGAAAAGGGCAGGGAATTTGACGAAAACCATTACAGAGAGCTTTATAAAACATCTCACCGCAAATTTACAACGGGCTTTTTGTTTGACGGCAAAGATACGCAAAACTATGAAAGCTCTGTGGCGCAGTCCGATTATACCTTTATCGCAAATGTTCTAAGCTATGATAAAAACGGGCTTAAAGTGATGCAGCGCAACCGTTTTAAAAAAGGGGACTGCCTTGAAGTTCTAAGTCGGGGCACAAACCATAACAAGACAATTTTAATAGAAAAAATGACCGACGAGCAGGGCTGCGAGGTGGAAGATGCAAAAGCAGTTCAGCAGATATTATATATCAAAACAGACATAATGCTTGAAAAGTACGATATGCTTAGAAAAAAATCAATATAAAGCGGTTTTTACGCAAGTATGCATTGCTCCCTTATCATAGGGGAGCATTTTTTTGTGCATTACAGAATAAATAGAGCGCATATTACAGAAAATATTTAAAAATAAACTATGAAGAGGAGGCTTAAATGAAAAAGTTTTTTAACGGCGTATTATTTTCTGTACTGCTTACTGCACTTTGTTTAGGCAGTGCATTTACAGCTTCGGCAAAATCCGCTATGCTGCAAGATAATATTATTTATACAGAAATGTCTGAAAAACCCCAAAACAATAAAGGTAACAACAATAATCTGTCTAAAAATAACAGGGTGCCCGACGCCACGCCTAATTCGAGAGGCTTTGAAAACCGTAACCCAAAAAAAGATAACAAAAATGTTATACCCAAATATTACAGGGAATCACCTGAAACTACTCCCAAAA
>JAQVSX010000106.1 GCA_028700355.1 Clostridia bacterium | reverse complement strand
TTATTGATATTACTTTGATTCACCTAGCTATTTATCCTTATTTAAATATATATTATTATATCATATAGGCTTATTTATAGCAACATTATTGTTAAATTGTTTTATTCTCTTGTTAATAAATAAATAGAGTGGTATAATATAGATGTATAATCAAATAAGATATATTGGAGTATTATATGGTTAACCATAATAATAAAGAGAATGGATTGAATATAGTTCAGTTTATAGACACATATTACCCTAACATCGACGGCGTTGTATCTGTAACAAATCATTATGCCAAAAGGCTTAATATAATGGGTAAATGTACTGTTATCGCTCCTAAAAGAAGAAAATATGTTGATGATTCTCCTTATGAAATAATACGCTGCAACGGATTTTTAATTCCGTTTTTGAAAATGGACTTTGCAATGCCGAATACCGATTATCAGCTTAAAAAAATAATGAAACACGGCAATTTTGATTTGTTTCATGCTCACTCCCCTTTCAGTATGGGAAGATACGCTTTAAATATGGGCAGGAAACTTGGCGTACCCGTCGTTACGACTTTTCATACAAAATATTTTGACGATTTTAAAAAAATATTAAAGCTCGATATACTCGCAAAAGGGCTGCTTAAAAATATTATTGATTTTTATGAAAAGGCAGACGAGGTATGGACAGTGAACAATAATATGATTGACACTTTAAGGGAGTACGGCTATAACGGCGATGTTATTGTAATGGACAACGGAACAGAATTTGACTACCCTAAAGACGCAGAGCAGCTAAAAGAAAATATCAATCAGCTGTTTAAGTTTAGCAAAGACGAAACTGTGCTGACCTTTGTTGGTCAGATGATTTTTCAAAAAAATATTAAACTGATTATAGAATCCGCTAAGCTGTTAAAGGACAGGGGCGTAAAATTTAAGCTTTTAATGGTTGGTACGGGGTATAACGAAAAATACATTAAAGATTATACCATTGAGCTTGGCTTGCAAAACGAGGTGATTTATACCGGCAGAGTGTCGGACAGAAGGATACTTTCGGGCATTTACGCAAGAAGCAATCTTTTGCTTTTCCCTTCACTTTACGATGCGTCCTCAATAGTTCTGATAGAGGCTGCGGCGCATAAGCTGCCCGGTTTGCTTATAAAAGATGCTACCACCGCAGAAAGAATCGTAAACGGTCATAACGGCTTTTTATGCGAAAGCACCCCTGAGTGTTACAGCGAAAAAATAACAGAGCTGCTAAACAAACAAATACTCATTACCGCCGCAGGCGAAAACGCCTATAACGAAATTTATATAAATTGGGACAGCATTATCAAAAAAGCTCAGGAACGCTATAAATATGTGATAAATAAACACCGCATAGACAAACAATCCGCACAATATAAAAAAAGGCATGAATGGTCTTAGGCTAACAGAAACCTTTAAAGGTTTCTTAGTATAAGTGCCTTTCTATAAGCTTTTTTATTTCTCTTTTGGCATTGTTGTACGGCACTCCTGTCATTTTGTCGACTTCTCTACCCTCTTTAAATACAATCAATGTCGGTATGCTTATTATGCCGAATTTATCTGAAAGCTCTTGCTGCTCGTCTACATTAACTTTATATATGGAAGCTTTGCCGTTTAATTCGCTGCCGATTTCTTCAAGCAGCGGAGCTATAAGCTTGCACGGCCCGCACCAAGGTGCCCAAAAATCCACCAATACTGTTCCTCTAAGTATAGAACTGTCAAAATTGCTTTTATCAAGATTGATTACAGACATATTATAACCTTTTTTAAATAGTATTTGCTTAAATTATTCCGATATGCAAAAAACCTGCCTAATAATAGACAGGTTTTGTTAATATTAAATATATGTTTTACTCTTCTTTCGGTTTAATAAATAATACTACTATAAGCCCTATTGCCGACAGCCCCGCTATGCACAAAAATACTATATTCCATACATTGTCAAAATCTATAAATGTAGGAGGGTCTACTACCGGCGGTACATATTCTATAACATTGAAAGTCATTGATACGGAATCGGCGGCATTTTTATTGTTATCCTCTGCGGTATAAACAACCTCGTACCAGCCTAATTTTTCGGGAGTAAAGGTTATCTCTTCCGAAACAAGCTCTTTCTTCTCGTTATCGGTAATTAGTTTGCCGTCTGCATCTGTAATATAGTAAACCTTTATTGTTTTATTGCTAACACTGCCCATATCGTCTGTAATCGTAGCCTGCGGCAGTGTAACGCTTTGGTCTAAATACTTTTCGGAAGGAAAGCCCGTAACGGTTATTTTGGGCGGGGTAACATCTTCAAACATTACCTTAAATATCGGACTTTCGTCAATATCGCTGATATTGCCCATTCTGTCAACCGCCTGAATTTTAAACTCGTATTCTCCTACCGAACTTGCGGTAAATACAAGCCCGTCCTGCTTTGACCATGATGACGCATTAACCCGTCTGTAACTAAGGCTGTATTTGATATATTCAGGATTCTCAGGGTTTGCGGGATAATCTATAATGCCGGGTGCGCATTTTACTTCCGTTTCGGGAGCGGCAAACTGGAATTTGTGACTTGCTCCGCCGTTAGAAATAAAATTATCTTGTATCAGGGCTTTATAGGCGTTTAGCTTAGCCTCGTCTGTAAATGTTGTAATTTCAGGTCTGTAAACTTCGCCCATTTCCCATTTTTTGGCATTTATAATAATAGTGTTTTCTGTCAAATCAAAATCTTCGCATACGCTTGTTTTATTATCGTTATTGTCGTCTATTTCTATTTCCTTAATTTTATAAAAACCTTCTTTTTTCAGTTCAAATTCGGCGGCGGATTTTTCAAAATCGTCTTCTTCGTTATATTCGGTGCCGCCCGCAGAATAAGCTACCTTGATTTTATATTTTATATTGGTTGAAAGTACATCTAAACCGTATATAGGCAGCTTGTACAACTTGCCTGAGGGCGCATTGTCTGTAAGGTTACCATCTTCTTCTGTAAATTTGCTTTTGTCAAGCCTAAGTACCGGAGCTGTGGCATCGTTTACCATGCCTTCGGTGCTTGACGTTAAATTTTGTTTATTCAAATTAAGCAGGCGCATTTCAGCTTTTTTTGTTATTTCTATACCTTTAAAACCAAGCGTTAAATAGCCTTCGTTTTTGTAGGAGGCAAAGTCCACAGCCTTGTCTATAATAAAGGTATCGCCGCCTGAAATTATTTCAAATTTATTTTGCGTGTTATATTTTACCTCTGTTATAGAGCTGAAAGCGTTAGCTTTGTTTATTTGCACAGCGCCTTCTCCGCCTAAATCTGCCGAATAGCCGTCAGCGGTTTTTGTTAAATTTACCTGCCATTTCCTGTCAATATCGCTGATATTGCCCATTACGCTTTTATCGTAATGGTCTGTTTCAAATGCAATGTATAAACTGTTAAAATCAGTTTCTGTAATTTGAAATTTAATATTAAATTCTTTTAAATATAATTTGTTGGCGTATTTCGCAAAGGCATCTGCCTTTCCCGTTGAGGAAAGTTTTAAGCCCTCACGCATTCCCGTTACGGTAATATTGTCATTGTCTATAAAGAGCGAGCCGCCCACGCTTATATTTTTTGCGGAAGCGTTGTTAAAATTAAAACCTACCGATAAAAGCGCAATTATCGCAATAAAAAAAAGCATTATTATTAAGGGCTTTTTACAGGTGCTTATAGTCATTGTTTCCTCCGAATTTGCCGTTTTAAGCAAAAAGAGACTTTTATATATATATTAGGGAGTCTTTATATAGTTTTAAAAGATACTGTTTAGAGCTACCCCATTAAACAATTTTACACATATTTGATATATTTGTCAAACTCTATCGTTATTAAAAATATAAAATTGAATTTTTTATGCCTGCTATTTTATT
>JAQVSX010000105.1 GCA_028700355.1 Clostridia bacterium | reverse complement strand
GAACGCGGTATTTGTCGGCAACGTCAAACGCATTGTATGTTAAATTTGCGGCTTCCTGCACCGTTGAGGGAGCAAAAGTTATCAGCCTGTAATCGCCATGACCGCCGCCCTTTACCGTCTGAAAATAATCGCATTGAGCAGGCAGAATTCCGCCGAGGCCGGGTCCTGCGCGCACCACATTAACCACTACGCAAGGAACATCTGAAGCGGCTATGTAAGAAAGCCCTTCCTGCTTTAAACTTATGCCGGGGCTTGAAGAACTCGTCATTGCCCTGCCGCCTGCGGCGGCAGCCCCGTAAACCATATTGATTGCGGCTACCTCGCTCTCAGCCTGAACAAAAACGCCCCCTTTTTCGGGCAGCGCTTTGCTCATATATTCGGGAATTTCGCTCTGCGGCGTTATGGGATAGCCAAAATAATATCTGCATCCGCTTCTTATTGCCGCTTCCGCAATAGCTTCGTTACCTTTTATCAGTTGTCTTTTCATTGAGGTCTCCTATTATTCTACCTTTATGCATACATCGGGGCACATTACAGCGCATAAAGTACATCCATTACAAGCGTTTATATCTATAATTTCAGCAGCGTAATAGCCCTGTTTGTTTATCTCTTTATCAGAAATCTTAATTATCTTTTTTGGGCAGCTCATTACACACAAGCCGCAGCCCTTACAACTGTTTTTGTCAATGCTAGCTTTCAAAATTTTAATCCTCCGTTATTTATACTGCCGCGCCCGATTCAAAATCCACAAGATAAATATCACAAAAATTTATATTTATATCGTCATTAAATCTGCCTGCAATAAATTTACCCATAGCCTTTAACGCAGACAGTAAGTAACCGTAATCACCCTCTCCGCCGATTATCGCAAAAGAATCGGCAATGCCGCTGTCTGCAATCTTTATCGCATCTATCATAATGCGTGTATCCTGAAAATTCTTCCTGCTTTTCCCCTTTGTGCGAAGCACAGGTGCAGTATCGCTGCATCTGCCGTTTATTATTTCATCAAATTCTTTAAGGCGCTTGTCGTTGCATCCATACAGCTTTATATAACTGATTGTGCCGAGCGCCTCTACTCTTTTAATAATTTTGCTTAGCTCTTCAAAGCTAAGTTTTGCATTGTCTACATCAGCGAGAAGTACAAATTTTCTAAATGTTTTCATTTTCAACCTTCCTGTTTATTTCTTTTATAATAAAACAAATACTGTTGAATATACCCTGATAAATTGCCGAACATCTTTTCAAAATTATCGGCAATCTTATTGCGGCAAATATCGCCGCACTCAATATAATCATTATACACCTTTTCTATCCAAGTATCAACCGGAAAAACATTCTGTCTGTAATATGAAAATAGTAAAATACAATCGCAAACCTTTCTCCCGATGCCGCTAAGGCTCATAAGGCTCTTTCTCGCCTCGCTTAAATCCATATCGGCAATTAAATTTAGGTCAAATCCGTTGTTTAATGCGCTTATGGTTTTGGTTAAATAAGCTGCCCTGTAACCGGCACCGGCATTTATAAAAAATCCAGTGTCTGCGCTGCTAAGCTGCGGTAAAGTGGGAAAAGCGTTATATATAATGCCGTTAAACTCTTTTTTTTCTCCGAGTGCAAGGCATATTTTTTGTATGATGTTTGATATGCGTTTAATGTTGTTATTGGCAGAAATTATAAAACTTATTAGCGTTTCAAGCCTTTCCTGCCTTAATATCCTTATTCCCCTGCCCGCATTCAAGGCATCTTGCATAAAGGAATATTTTTTTATTTTTTCCGTTATCTTTCGGTAGTCTGTATTAAGGTCAAAATAATTGTAAAAATAATCTTCATCGCTGCACTCTATAACCGTTTCGTCGCCGCTTTGGCATAGATAAGCTATATGACTGCCCGCATAAAGCAGGTAACCTTGCTTATATGGATTAAACCTGAAAACCTGACCGCTACTAAGTATCTGCTCTGCCGAAAAAAATTCGCCTTTAACCGTAAGCCTGTTTTTCTCTTTTTTGATTATCATTAAAAAAAAGGGGCTGTTTAACACAACCCCACCACCGCTAATTATTTTTACGCAGGATATACACTAACCTGCTTTTTGTCTTTGCCTTTCCTTTCAAATTTTACTGTGCCGTCGATTTTAGAAAACAAAGTATCGTCGCTACCTATACCTACATTGATGCCGGGATGTACCTTTGTACCCCTCTGACGGTATAATATATTGCCCGCAAGCACCTTTTCGCCGTCTGCCCTTTTTATGCCAAGCCTTTGGCTGTGGCTGTCCCTTCCGTTTCGGGTGCTGCCCATTCCTTTTTTATGTGCAAATAATTTTATTATAAAAAACATTTTTATCTACTCCTGAAAATTTAAACTTTTATACTGTTTATTTTAACCAACGTATAAGGCTGTCTATGCCCCTGCTTTTTTCTTATATTCTTTTTGGGCTTGTATCTGAATACAACAATCTTTTTTTCTTTATACTGCCCTAAAACTTCTCCCTCGACCATTGCGCCTTTTACATACGGTGTGCCTGTAACAACACCTTTTTCTCCTGACGCAAGTAACACATTAAATGTTATTTTTTCGCCTTGCTGCGCAGAAAGTTTTTCTACGCTGATTTTGTCCCCTTCCTTAACTTGATACTGTTTGCCTCCGCTTTCAATAATTGCGTACATTGGGCTGTTAATCCTCCAAAAATGTCTCGCCTTTTGAAGGTAAGCAAAATCGCTTTTTATAAACCTGCAAAGTGCGGCTAAAATATAATAGCATAGCAACTGTTTTTTGTCAATTAATTATTTAACCATTCTATGCTTTTATTGAGCCTTTTTATAGCCCTTTCTTTGCCGAGTATTTCTGCCATTTCAGACGAGCCGCCCGGCGTTACCTCCTGCCCCGTCAGCGCTATTCGGACGCACCACATAACCTGTCCTTTTTTCAGTTCAAGCTGCTGTGCGGCAACCGCTAAGGCATTGTTTATCGTTTCATGTTCCCATAAATTTACAGCAGCAAAGCTATGTGCCGCCTGTGGCAATACTTTTTTGGCAATATCAATATTTGTTTTAAGCTTATCCCTGTTATATAAAGACACGTCAAAGCGCCCAAACTCTTCAAGAAAATCAATTTTTTGAGGTATCTGCGAAAAAGCCTCTATCCTCGTATGCAAAAGGCGGGATATTATTGTAAAATCGTAATCTCTTAATTTGCTTTTTTTATAATACGGAATAGCGTAGGAATGAAAATCATCTTCGCTCATTTCCTTAATATATTCGCCGTTTAGCCATAACAATTTTTTCTTATCAAATATAGCGGGGGACTTGCTAAGCCCTTCAATAGAAAAAAGGCTTTTAAGCTCTTTAAAGCTCATTTTTTCCTGATTGTTTTTGGGATTCCAGCCAAGCAAAGCTATATAATTAATCAGCGCATCCTTTAAGAAACCTTCTTCTATTAAATCGTGATATCCGGGGTCGTTGTATCTTTTGCTCAATTTATGTTCTGCATCTCTCATAACGGGAGGCAGATGTATATAATTTGGTCTTTCCCAACTGAAAGCGTCGTATATTAAATTATATTTGGGCGTGCTTGAAAGGTACTCCGTCCCCCTAATTACATAATTTATTTGCATAAGATAGTCGTCTATAACATTTGCAAAGTTGTATGTCGGCATACCGTCGGACTTTATCAATATATTATCTTCCATATCTTTGTTTTCTACAGAAATTTCCCCGAAAACAAGGTCTGTATATTTAGACACTCCCTCAGGGCTGATATTTTGTCTTATAACATAGGGCATATCGCTTTTTAAGTTTTCTTCAATCTGCTGTTTGCTTAAATTAAGGCAATGCTTGTCATATTTGCTTATACCTTTTTCCTTTAACATATTAAGCCTTTCCTTA
>JAQVSX010000104.1 GCA_028700355.1 Clostridia bacterium | reverse complement strand
AAATTAATAGATTTAACGCAAATGCTGAAAAGGCGCAAAAAATTATTTTCTGAGAGAAACGCATATTCTCTGCTTACGGGAATAACCGTAAAGCAGATAATAAATAATATCATGTCTGCTTGCTCTGTTAATAAGCAGCTATTTATTAAAGATATTTCTGATGTCAAAATAGAAAATATTGCCGCTGTAATAAAGGAGTATAAATTAGACGTTATAGGCACTTTAAGTTTAAACGAGGCGCAGGTTACCATAGGCGGCATCGAGGTTGAAGATTTTAATGACTTTCTTATGTCTAACAAATGCAATGATTTATATGCCTGCGGAGAAATGCTGAATATTGACGGCAAATGCGGCGGCTATAATTTAATGTGGGCATTTTGCAGCGGCATACTTTGCGGTAACAGCGTATTATCTTAAATATAAATAATTACTACCTAATAACAACGCCTGTATAACGGGCGTTTTTTTATGCCCGAATTTACCCCGCAGTAAAAAACAGCGTTTTTATGGTCGCCGCCATATTAACAGCCGAAAGGGTAACATTATTATATATTTCTAAATAGTATAAAAATAAGAGGTTTGTTATATTTACATCCTTCTAAAACGCAGTAATTACTCTGTAAAAAATATTTTGCTGCATAAATATATAGTCAGGAGAAATAGTAATGAGTTTTTTTATCAGGCAATTTAATGATTTTGACGGCGGGCTTGGCAGAAGCGGATTTGGTTGCTGTTGCAGACAACCTATATTGATAAGGGGGCCGAGAGGCTTTCCCGGTCCGCAAGGGCCGCGCGGTTTCCCCGGACCTGTCGGACCTGTCGGACCTGTCGGACCTGTCGGACCTTCGGGACCTGTGGGACCTTCATTTGCTACCGCATACGGAACATTTTATAATAATGTTTCTGCACAAATACCCTCAGGGGCAACTATCCCTTTAATATTTGCGAGCAATATGCCGTCCGGTATGACATTAGCAAACAATATAATAACTGCTGCCCAAAGCGGAATTTATTTGATTAATTTTACTGTATATGTAAACGGGAATACTACAGTGGGAGTAAACCGCAACGGCGCTTTAATACCGGGTAGTTTAGTTAACGATACAACAATAATTCAGGGCAGTGTTACAGCAGCGCTAAACGCCTTACAAACGGTATCTTTGGTCAATCAGGGAGGCTCTGCTATAAATCTGCAAAATCCCGTAGGCAACTCTTCTAACGTAATATTTACAATAACGAGAATTGCAGACACGTAAAAATTTTTATTATAAACGGCGGTTTGTTTTCAAACCGCCTTTTAGGCTGATGTTATGAGAAAATCGGGTTATAACAGAATAAAGGCGGTAGAGTATGCCGCAAAATGGACATATTCGAGAAATCCTAAATATTATAATTTTGACGGCTTGGGCGGAGATTGTACAAATTTTATTTCTCAGGCAATTTTTGCGGGGTGCGGCGTTATGAATTATACTCCTATATGGGGCTGGTATTATATAGATATTAAAAACAGAGCGCCCTCGTGGACGGCGGTAAAATATTTATATGAGTTTTTAACCAAAAACGGCAATGAAGGCCCGTATGCCTGCCCCGCAAAAAAATCCGAACTTGAAATTGCAGATTTGGTGCAATTAAAAAGAGGTAGGCATTTTACCCACTCTCTTATAATTACTAAAATTGAAGGGGATAGGTTATTTATTGCCTCTCACTCTTATGACAGCTTTGACAATCCCCTAAGCAATTATATATATGACGATATAAGATATTTGCATATTTTAGGTTCAAGAAAAATTTAGCCCTTGCCGATAGCGGCAAATACCTCTATTCTTTCTTTTAAATCAGGGTAGTTTCTAATAGTCTTTTGGGTAAACATACCGCTGCTGACATCTTTTGTTGCCGCCTTTTCATGTCCTATAAGTGCCCATGTTGACTGAATAAGATGGCTGTAAAGCGGATTTTGCAGCATAGGACATTCAAATTTCTGGCGTGGAGAATTTATATCCTCTCCGCTAATCTGAAAAAACTGATATTCCTTACATTTATCCATAAGGCGTATAAGCTGCTTTTCGGTATTTCTTGTAGGCATAAAGGCAATTGCGTCTATGCCCGCTTCTTTAAGGTCTTTAAGCAGCGGCTCTAAAAAACCGTCTTCAAATTTCTGTGCCTTCTTGTCGCCCGTTACAGATTGTGCAATATCCCCCAAATATGGGTATGCGGTAACAGCTCCCATACTCTTTGCAAAGCCTACAAACTGCTGTATCGAAGGAGATTCTTCATCTGCATCAATATAGAAAAACGAGGTGTCGCTTTTTAGCACACCTAAAATATCATAAGTTAGATTAGGGTTTTTTCCGTCTGTAATATAATCCTTTACTTTTTGCGATATTTCTATGTTTAAAGTATTTGAAATAAAATCAATTATTTTTTCGCCGCTTTTAAATTCTTCGATAATCTTTTTGGCAAGCGCAAATAGCAAATGTCTTTCGGTAATCGTTCCGCCCTCTGCCGCTTTGCTGATATTATATATATCGTTTTCAAAATTTAATGTTATGCCCCAGCGACTGAATTTTTTGTTAATTTTTTCCGTCATTTTTACGTTTCTTATATTTCTCTTATGCCTAAAAGAAGCCATATAAGCGTTAAAAGCGGCAATATTTTGGTGTGGTATGCCGTGCGCAGCAATGTAAATATATTCGTTTTGGTCGGGGTTGTTAATTTTTCCGTAACCTTTTTTAAAATGCGCCCTTGTTTCAATTCCCACGGTAGAGGCGGTGCCGATTATATTACAGGCGCTTATAAACTCATTTGCGCCGCTTAATGTGTCGTGGTCCATTATTCCCATTGTCATAAGCCCAGCTTTATATGCCTTGTAGGCGGCAAGCGTCGGCGAATAGGGAGAAAACGAATATACCGTATGTATATGGTTGTTTGCGTCCTGTGCGTTAAATTCGGGCATTTTGCCATTTGCCCTTTCGCTTACAATAATGTTTTTCAGCGCATTAAGGCGCATTTGCGGCGTTTCTGAATTTAATTTTTCTATTATGTTTTGCTGCATAAAAATTACCTGTTTATTAATGAATTGTTTTTAAATGTTATCATATTGTTTAATAAAAGTCAATTTTATATTTGAGTAAACATGGCGGGTGTGATAGAATATTTTATAGATACTTTTCAGGAGGTAGCTTAACTTGAGCATAATGGATTTAAAAGGAAAAACTGCAATTGTTACAGGCGGCAGTCAGGGGCTTGGCGAGGCGCTTTGCCTGCGCCTTGACAGAGAAGGCTGCAACGTTGTTGTTTGCGATATTAATTTAAGCGGAGCGCAAAGCGTTGCCAGCAAGTGCAAAAACGATGCTTTAGCCTTAAAAACAGACGTTACGGATTTTAACAGGTGCAATGAAACAATGCAGGAAATAGTCAGCCGATTTAAAAAGATAGACATTCTTGTATGCAACGCAGCTGTGCTAAAAAGCGGCGACATATATAAATTAAGCGCCGAAGAGTTTAAATTTGTTGTAGACGTAAATTTAAACGGTTATTTTAATACAGTTAAGGCGGCAGCCCCGTATATGCTTGAAAAAAAACAGGGCAGTATTATACAGATTAACAGCAAGAGCGGCAAAAAGGGAAGCAACAAAAACGGAGCGTATGCCGCAAGCAAGTTCGGCGGCATAGGGCTGACGCAAAGTTTGGCGCTGGAATTTGCACCCTATAATGTACGGGTAAACAGCATATGCCCCGGCAATTTATTAAACTCTCCGCTTTGGGTAAACAGCTTGTTTAAGCAGTATGCCGCAAATCAGGGCATTACCGAAGAGCAGGTAAGGCAAAATTATTTAAATCAGGTACCCTTAAGCAGAAGCTGCGAATATGATGATATTGAAAAT
>JAQVSX010000103.1 GCA_028700355.1 Clostridia bacterium | reverse complement strand
TATAATATGGCAAAAACGGCTTTTAAGGGCGAAAAAAATATTACCGTATCTAATTATGAAGTACAAAAAAAACAGCCCTGTTATACAGTAGAAACATTAAAGTATTTTTCCGAGCAGTTTTCGGGAGACGAGTTTTTCCTTATAATCGGTGCTGACAGCCTGATAAATTTTAATAAATGGTATAAATATCAAGAAATATTGGCTATGTGCTCGGTTATAGTATGCGGCAGAGAGGGCGTAAGCGAAAAAGATATAATAAAGCAAATAAAAGCATTGCAAAGAGAAAGCCCCAATAAAATACTTTTATGCGATTATAAAGGCACAAAAATATCTTCGACGGCATTAAAGGTTTTTTTGGAATTCGGCTATGATTGTACAAGCTATATTAACAGCAATGTACTTGGTTATATCAGACAAAATAACCTCTACACAAATTACGCTTTTTATATAGAAAAATTAAAAACAATGCTGTCGCCCAAAAGATATATTCATACAGTTTACACCGTAATAAGCGCACTTAGGCTTGCAGAAAAAACAGGGTGCGATTATAACAAGACATTTTTGGCGGCTGCTCTGCACGACTGCACAAAAAAGCTGTCAGATAAAGAGCTTTACGATTTAGGCTTTGTGCTTACTACGGATGTTCCCGAACCCGTTTCTCATTCTGTTTCGGGCAGTTTTGTCGCTCGTACGGTATTTAATATTAAGGATAAGGACATATTAAACAGCATAAGATATCACACTACGGGCAGAAAGAAAATGTCTTTGCTTGAAAAGGTGATTTATGTTGCAGACTGCATTGAATTTACCAGAGATTATCAAGGGGTAGATATGCTGCGAAAAGCCGTAGAAAAAGATTTTGAAACGGGCTTTTTAAAATGCATGGAACTGACCATTCAGCAATTAAAAGCAAACGAAAATAAAGTGGAGTATCGGATATGACCGAAAAGGCATACGAATACTATATAGAAAATAGAAAAAACGGAGAGGTTTATGACACCTGAATTAATAGTTGAAAAGGCGTGCAAATTATTAGACGACAAAAAGGGTAAAGACATAATTTCAATCAATGTGGCAGATCATACCAGTGTATGCGATTATTTTGTAATTTGCAGCGGCAGCAATACCAGCCATGTAAAGGCTCTTTGCGATAATTTGGAAGAAGAGCTTAAAAAAAGTTTTGAGCTTAACGTCAGGTCAAAAGATGGTTACAGTGAGGGCAGATGGATAGCGCTTGACTATGGAGATGTCGTTTTCCATATATTTAATGACGAAACAAGGCTTTTTTATCACCTTGAAAGGCTGTGGGCATTCGGCGACAATGTTAATAGGGTAAATTAGCGGTACTTGTCTTTATTACCCGATGGGTTTTCAAGTATAAAAAGTTTATCTTCGGGTATTATGGTATAGCGTGTATCACCTGACCTGTTAGAGCCTTGCCGCCTTTTGACAGGAGTTTTTACGGCATAGTATTTATTATTACGGCTGTGTGTGTCTTGCTGAAAATGCGGTTCTTCATTTTGAGAGAGCTTTTTGTTAAGCGCAATATCAAGCGCAAACTTTATTGCAAACACCGCTGCGGTAACGATAAGAAGTAATATAAACAGTATAAGAGCGCCGCTTGCGGCAGAAAGCTCATTAGCTGATAAAATAGTCATAAAATGCCTCCTGATTTTTTTGGGGTGCAAATATTATACATTAACCGCATCAGGTAAATTTTGCGGTATTATGGCATATAAACACTAATAATGAAATTTTAATTTAAGAGGTGAACAGAAGTTGAAAAGTTACAGAAAAGAGCTGATTTTCCATCTGCCGCAGCGCAGGGGCTTTATAAATATAACGGGGCATGCAGAGCAGGCTTTAAGGGAAAGCGGCATAAAAGAGGGCTTGCTGCTCTGCAACAGTATGCATATAACCTCAAGCGTGTTTATAAACGATAACGAAAGCGGTCTGCATAGGGATTTTGAAAAATGGCTGGAAAAGCTTGCGCCCGAAAAACCCTATGACCAATATAACCACAACGGCTATGAAGACAATGCCGATGCCCATTTAAAGCGTACCGTAATGGGCAGAGAAGTAGTAGTAGCCATAACAAACGGCAAGCTTGATTTCGGTACATGGGAACAGATTTTTTATGGCGAATTTGACGGGAAGCGGGATAAGAGGGTATTGATTAAAATAATAGGCGAATAATCCGGCAGCCGGAAAATCTGCTGAAACGATAAACGGGGATGACCGTAAAAACCCTGTTTATACCCCGCTGCGTTTACTGTCTGCGGGGTAAATTCGGTCATTTACATCACGGTAAACATAAAGCATATAGTTTTATTACTGTTTTCTTTACTGTAATTACATATTTATTATTTGGAGAGAATATGAAAATTACCGATATTATAGAAAAGAAAAAAAACAACAAAGCGCTGTCACAAAGTGAAATAGAATTTTTTATTAATGGCGTAACTGATAATAGCGTTGCAGATTATCAGACTGCGGCGCTGCTGATGGCTATATGTATAAACGGTATGAACGCTGAAGAAACATTTTTCCTTACCAAAGCTATGATTGACAGCGGCGATGTGATAGACACTTCATTTGCGGGCGGCATAGTATGCGACAAACATTCAACAGGGGGGGTAAGCGATACCGTTACGCCGATTGTAGTGCCTGCTCTTGCTGCCGCCGGGCTTAAAGTTATAAAGATGTCGGGCAGGGGTTTATCCCATACAGGCGGCACAATAGACAAAATGGAAAGCATAAGCGGCTTTAAGGCGCAGCTTACTGAAGCCGAAATAAAAGAGGCAGTCAGTAAAAGCGGTGCGGTGATTATAGAGCAAAGCAAAAGCCTTGCGCCTGCCGATAAAATATTATACGGTTTGCGTGATGTAACAGCCACAGTAGACAGCATACCGCTTATCGCTTCTAGCATTATGAGCAAAAAACTTGCATCGGGCAGCGACATTATACTGCTTGATGTCAAATACGGCAGCGGCGCTTTTATGAAAACGGCTAAACAAGCGTTAGAGCTTGCAAAATGTATGGTAGGCATCGGCACAAGTTACGGTAAAAAATGCGCTGCGCTGATAACCTCTATGCAGCAGCCGCTTACAGAAAGCATTGGCTGCAATTTAGAAATGCAAAGCGCAGTCAATGTGTTAAGGGGCGAAAAAAACGATTTATATACTCTTTCAAAAGAGATATGCGCAAGGATATTTATTTTAGCGGGGCTGTTCTTAAATACAAAGACGGCGTTTGCGGCATTTGACAACCTAATGCAAAGCGGCGCAGTTCTGCAAAAGTTTAATCAGATAATACAAAATCAAGGCGGCGACACGTCTTCTTTAAACAGGCTTAAACCTGCTTTTAACCATAAGGAAATCAAGTCCGATTCAGGCGGCTATGTAGTGCAGATAAACGCCGAGGCAGTCGGCAAAGCCGTTGCGACTTTGGGCGGCGGCAGGATAAAAAAGCACGATGTAATCGATAAAAGCGCAGGCATTAAGCTTAAAATAAGAATAAACGATTATATAAATACAGGCGATACTGTTGCGACGTTATATTGTGATGACGGCGCTAAAATAGCCGATGCAGAAAGTATTTTAAAAGATTTTTATAAATTATCTCCGCAAAGGGCAAAAGAGCATAAGCTGATTTACGCATATGTGGACGGATTGGGCGCAACTGTAAAGAAATAATTAAGGCGGTAAATATATGAACAAACAATATTTAAAGGTTATTGACCATACTTTGTTAAAACACGATGCAACTGATAAAGACATAGAAAACTGTTGCAAAGAGGCTGTAGAATTTGGTTTTTATTCGGTTATAGTTCAGCCCTATTATACAGGTTTAGCAAGCAAATTATTAAAGGGCAGCGCCGTGCTATGCGGCAGTG
>JAQVSX010000102.1 GCA_028700355.1 Clostridia bacterium | reverse complement strand
ATTCTCTTTCCTGTTTAATTTTCAATGTGCATGCCGCTTTCTTCAAAACAGCTTATATATAATAACACTTAAATTTCCCTTTGTCAATGGTTTTAATTTAACTTTTTTTTATTTTAGGTAAAATTTTAGTCCGATTACAAACGGCGGTAAAATAACAATATAAACAGTATTATTATGCGGTAAATTTTTTATTTCTTTATATAACCGCCACTTACCACGCGCAAATCTGTTATCGTTATTACAAGCTTTTCACTTATTTGGTTTAGCAGTTTAACGGCTTCTGTAATGCGGCTTCTCTTTAAGTGAATAAACAATATCTTTTTACTGCCCTCTCTGCCCTGTCCGTCAATTGATGTAACGGCAAGCTTGTGCTGCCTGAGTAAATTTGCAATTTGCTGGTAATTTTCGCAGTCGCATATTACCTGCACCGTGCTAAGCCCCAAAGCTAATTTACCCTCTAAATAAGAACCCAGAAAATTCCCCAAAGCAAAAGCAACGCAATATAATAGCGCCTTTATTAAATCCTCTGAAAAACCGGTCAATACCGAACCCGCCACAAAAAGCCAAAGGGTAACCTCAAAAAAGGCAATAAAGCTGCCTTTTTTTCTTTCTCCTCTGTTTATTAAAATGTATCTTAAAGTTGCTAATGTTACTTCGGTAATTTTTCCGAAAAAAATAAAAAGATATACCCAAATGCCGCTGCCTTGTAAAAAGTCCATAACCGTTTTCCTTTACTTAAATATTGTCTGCAAAAATATAAACTATATTATAACCTGCTCTATTATGCCGCCGCCCAAACAATATTCTCCGTCATAAAATACCGCATATTGTCCGCAGGTAACCGCCCTTTGCGCTTTTTCAAATTCTACCGTTATTTTTTCCTTTGCTATGTTAACGCTAACGCATTGGTCGCTTTGACGGTATCTGAATTTTGCACTGCAATAAAATTGATTTGCCTGCGGTGGCTTTGGTATCCAATTTACTTCATTCATAGTTAAGCCCCTGCTGTACAGCATACTCTCGTCGCCCTGCTGAACATACAAAATGTTAGCCTTAACATCTTTTTCTATTACAAACCATCTGCCCGTTTGCTCTTTATTAACGCCGCCTATACCTAAGCCCTTTCTCTGCCCTATTGTGTAATACATAACGCCCATATGCTCGCCTATTTTTTTACCGCTTTTAATATCGATTATGTCCCCCTTTTTAGCGGGAATATACTGCGACAAAAATTCTCGGAAACGCCTTTCGCCTATAAAGCAAATACCCGTAGAATCTTTTTTTTGGGCAACGGCTAAATTGAGTTTTAAAGCTATTTCTCTGACCTTGGGCTTTGTTATATCTGCAAGCGGAAATATTGTATTTTTTAATTGGTCTTGGCTTAGCTGGTTTAAAAAATATGACTGGTCTTTGTTTTTGTCAAGGGCTTTTAACAGGTAAATTAAGCCGCCCTTATTATCGGTCTTAGCATAATGACCCGTGGCTATATAATCTGCACCTATTTTTTGGGCATAATTTAAAAAGGGACCGAATTTAATTTCCCTGTTGCAAAGCACATCGGGATTGGGTGTTCTGCCCTTGCTGTATTCGCTTAGAAATGTTTTAAATACCCTGTCGTAATACTCTTTGCTGAAATTTACGGTGTAATAAGGTATATCTATTTTTGCGCATACCCTTTTTACATCCTCGTAATCTTCCTCGGCAGAGCAAAAGCCGTTAAGGCTTTCCTGCCAATTATGCATGAAAATGCCTATTACATTATAACCCTGTTTTTTTAACAAATATGCCGCAACAGAGCTGTCTACTCCACCGCTCATACCTACTGCAACTGTTTTCATATTTTTGCCGTTTTATGCCATTTTTACATAGTATAACATAATTTGTTATTTAAATTAAGCAATAAACCTTTACTATTTTATAATTTTTGTATATAATATATCTGCTTGCGGCAAATAAAAAAACCGCAAAAAAATGTACCCGTAGCTCAGTTGGATAGAGCATCGGACTCCGACTCCGAAGGCCGCTGGTTCAAATCCAGTCGGGTACGCCAAAATAAAAAAATGCAAATAATTTATTGTTTACTATATTAATATTCTTGCTTTTAACAACACCCCTGTCCATATTTGTTAAAATATTAAGATAAGCCAATCGATAATTTAATCAACATCATTAGTCAAAATTGATAGATTGTATATTTTAATTTTAAGCTTTCATCCCCTCTTCTCATCAACATAAGTTGCAAGTAAATCTGCTGTGTGCAGATACAGCGCAAGGGGGAATTTGGCAAAAGTTTCGCTCAGGCTAAAGCTGCCGCCCTTTACCCTGTAATCAAAGCCGCCCATATGCCAATTTATTGCAAGTGCCTCTTCCCTTGTAAGCCTTAAAAAGCCGTTTATTATGTATACAGATTTTTCGCCATGGCCGTATGGTAAAACCTCTTCGCATTTATAATAAGGCTCTTGAACCCATTCTCCGTTTATTTTTTTGTTTCTTAAATCTGCCTTGTAATACTCTATTTTACATAAATCGTGAAGCAGTCCGCATATTGCTATTGTCTCTGCAGAATATTTTTGCTGCCAATCTTCTTTATATTCGTTTTGTATAATACTAAGCAGCCTATTATATGTATATATACTGTGCATACAAAGTCCGCCCTCAAAAGCGCAGTGGTATTTAGAGCTTGCCGGCGCAATAAAAAAATCGCTTTTGCTTAGATATTCTTTTAACTGCTCTTTGCCATCCCTTTGAATATTGTCGTCAAATATTTCTATAAATTTGTTTTTGTTTTTTTCTATCATAATTTTTTCCTCTTAATTATCTTTTTAAATTGGGAATACTATAAAATCATTATAACAATTAAAATGAATAATTGTCAATAAATAACAATAATTCTTGATAAAAAACAAAAACGGCGGTTTTGCGCCGCCGTCTGTAAATTGTTAAAAAGTTTATTGTTATTTATTTTTATTGTAAACATTTATTGCTTTTTCCGTTACATTTTCAGGTGTAAAGCCGAAAAGCTTAAATAGCTGTCCCGCAGGTGCGCTTGCCCCGAATCTGTCTATTGTAACGGTGTCTCCGTCAAGTCCGATATATTTATACCAACTGTATGCCGTTCCCGCTTCTACAGCAAGCCTTGCCCTTACGCCGCTCGGAAGCACTTTTTCTTTATATTCCTCAGGTTGTGCATCAAACAGTTCCATACAAGGCATTGAGACTGCTCTTGCGTCTATCCCCTGCTCTTTAAGCAATTGTTTAGCTTTTAATATAACTTCTACCTCAGAGCCGCTTGCAAGTAGTATTAAATCAGGCGTTTGCTTTTGACTGTCTTCAATTATATATCCGCCCTTTAAAGCGTTTATGCCGCTGTTTTCATATTGCGGTAGATTTTGGCGTGTGAGCACCAATGCGGTAGGCCCTTTACCTGTAAATGCAGCAATCCATGCGCAAGTCGTTTCCTTACCGTCTGCGGGACGGAATACTTTCAGATTTGGTATCGAGCGCAAGGAAATCAAATGTTCTATCGGCTGATGCGTAGGGCCATCTTCGCCTACGCCTATGCTGTCGTGTGTCAATATATAAGTTACAGGCAAATCCATTAATGCGCTCATTCTTATGCCGTTTTTCATATAATCTGAAAACACAAAAAATGTTGCACAATAAGCGTTAAGTCCGCCGTGCAGCTGTATACCGTTTGTTACGGCAGACATCATATGTTCACGCACGCCGAAATGCAAATTTACGCCAAGCCTATTATCTGCACTGTAAGAATCCTTGCCCTTGATATTAGATTTGTTTGACGGTGCAAGGTCCGCAGAGCCTCCTATCAGATTGGGTACTAACTGCGCTATTTTATTTAAAACTATATGGCTTGTATTCCTTGTTGCTTCGGGCTTGTCAAA